>NZ_CBAYMC010000245.1:0-6250 GCF_964826245.1 Armatimonas sp.
GCCAACTTCGACAATTCGCTTTGCCTCAGGATCGATATAAATTGGATAAAAAAGTGCATGACGATCTTCTCGTCTGGAATTAGTACCCCCACGCAGTAACCATTCCCATCGCGGTTTTTGAAATCGTTTTATACCTGTTCTATCTGGCGAAAGCATATCATCTATTTGTGGTTCAGGGACAAAACTGGAGCTGAAGCAGAAAAAGGCATACTCTTCAACTCGGGAGAGTCGTCCCTGTGCTACCCCCTTTTGGTTAATGACGATAGTAACCATCTGACGGTGGAAGTCAGGGACAATTTCTTCAAGCAACATTCCGAGATGATGAACTTCATGCTCATCAATCGTCACAATCAAAACCCCATCGTGCTTGAGCAACCGCTTCGCCAGCTTCAGGCGCTTCTCCATGAACGACAACCACTTACTATGCCGCCACGCATCCGACGAATCCACGTAGTCGTTGTTGTACGTCCAGTCTTTCGCCCCTGTGTTGTAGGGCGGATCGAGGTAGATACAGTCCACCTGCCCCTCGTAGAGATAGAGAAGAAGCTGGGCCGCGTGGTAGTTCTCCGCATTGATAACCGCGTGGTGGGGACGATCCGCACCGCCGCGTTTCACCTCTCCCACCTTCTCCAGCCCCGGATAGATCGGCTGTCCGAACTGCTTTGCTGCCAGCCAGTCGCTCGCCGGTTCCGTGGTCGTGTTGCCCTCTTTATCTTCGAGAGTCACCGTGCCATCAGAGTGAATTGCCTTCACCGTTCGCGCTGCCCGACCCGACGGCGCATCACGGCGCATCGCAAGCTCTCCCACCGTCAGCGGCAAGCCCACCAGTGCCGACATCTCGGGAATATGATCCTCAAAAACCAGTCCAAACCGCGTGTTCTTCTTTAGCTCTTTCACCGACTTTTCAAGCTCAGCCCGGAGTTTCGGGTCAGCAATCTGCGCGACGAGATCATCAATTTTTGCCATTGGAGTTCCATTGTACCGGGCCAGTTGCCCATATGAGCGCCACACTCCACGAAGAAAACAAAAACCGGAAACCCTCCCCCTTCGCTTACCGGAGGGGGAAACGGCGCTGTCGCCGAGGGGGAGGTAAAAACGCCAGTAGTCGCTACGTGCCTCAAAGCTGAACCAGCAGAGCCTCGACGATGCGGCGCTGGGCGCGGATATGGCCGGAACGGCCTTCGTAGCGCGAAGCGCTCTCCAGACGCCCCCCTCCAACGGGGGCGGTCACGTGGGGGCTACAGCTCGCGCCGGCCCTCGAAGGCTTGAATGAGCGTGGCCTGGTCGGCGTAGTCCAGGTCGCCGCCGACGGGAACGCCATGGGCGATTCGGGTAATCTTGGGACCAAGGGGGCGCAGGAGATTGGCGAGGTAGATCGCCGTGGCATCACCCTCGACCGTGGGGTTGGTAGCGACGACGATTTCTTTGACATGGCCGCCTGCCAGACGTGCCAGCAGCTCGCGGACTTTCAGCTGATCGGGGCCGATGCCCTCCATGGGGGCGAGAACGCCGCCGAGGACATGGTACTTGCCGCGAAACTCACTCATGCGCTCTAGGGCCATCAAGTCGCGCGGGTCGGAGACCACACAGATCGTCGCTTCGTCACGGCGCGGGTCGCGGCAGATCTCGCAGAGCTTCTGGTCGGTGAAGTTGTAGCAGCTCTCACAGTAGCCCACGGCGGCTTTCACCTCCGTGATGGCATTGGCGAGCCCTCGCGCCTCATCATCGGAGAGGCGCAGGACATAGAACGCCAGCCGCTGCGCCGACTTGGGACCGATTCCGGGCAAGCGCTCGAACTCGGCGACGAGCCGGGCGAGCGGCTTGGCGTACTGTGCCATTTTTTAGAACAGACCGGGGATATTCAGGCCCGCAGGCATGAGGTTCTTTTGCTCGGACTCACGCAGATCCGATGCCTTATCCAGCGCCTGGTTGATCGCCGTCAGCACCAGATCTTGCAGCATCTCCGCATCTTTGTCTTCCAGCACACTAGGATCAATGGTGACACTCATCAGCTTCCCGTTGCCATCCACCACGGACTTCACCGAGCCACCACCGGCCGAGCCTTCGATCCGAGCCGCATCCAGGCGCTCGCCCATCTTCTCGGCATCTTCGTACATCTTCTTCTGTACTTGCTGGATCATCGCGGCCATGCCACCCTGACCCCCTGCGCCACCACCAAGGCCAGGAAATCCCCCGGCTTGGCCTTTGTTCTTACCAAACACATTTGCCATAATGAATCTATCCTTCAACAACCTCCCCACCAAACGTGGAGAGAATCTCTTGCACGAGCAGCTCCGAGAGTGCCTGTGCTTTGTGTGAGCCGGGCGCTGCCGCCGCCACAAGCTCCGCATCCTGTCCCGACAGCCCTTGCGGGAGATCGGGAGGAGGTGCTGGCTCCCCTTGTGAGGAGAAGCGTGTCGCGCTCCAGCCCTCGCGCTTCTCGCTCACGCGCTCGGGGCGTGGCGTGGAGATGGGTGCAGGAGGTGTCCAAGCAGGCGCAGCGGCGGCGGTCTCTTGAACCTCTTCGCGTCCCAGCGCTTCAATCTCGGCCAGGGGATCGCGGCGCACGGTCTGGCGTGCAATCGCGCGCTGAGGCGGCGGCGGGGCGTTCTCAGCCAGCTCAAAGCGCACTGCGACACTTCCCAAATCGGGGTCTATCACCTTGGCGAGGAGCTTGCGGACAAACTCCAGCTGCTTAGGCGCGTTCATCATGTCGTAGTTCATCCGCTGGGAGAACGCCAGGACAACGGTCCGCCCCACAACCTCTACAGGAACGGCGCCCGACATCATGACACTGGTCTTTTTCGAGAACTTCTCCGCCTGCACGAGAAACGTCGGCCACGCCCGCTGGACAGAGGGCAAGGTGATGCGCGGGTCAGAAAGCTCCAGCTCCGGGTCAGAGGCGGGCTCAGGCTCAGGTTCCGGTTCTGGCTCGGGATCCTGTACAGGAGCAGGGGTGTACACGGGTGCCGGTTTCGCAGGAGCGGCAACAATCGCTGGTGCGTAGTCGTCGTCTAGCTCAAGTGGTGGCGGAAAGTCATCGAGTGGCGGCGGGTAGTCGTCCTCGTCCTCAACCAGATGCTCCACTTTCGCCTGTGGCTTAGGCACCACGACCTCCGGTATCTCGGTTACCTCGGGGGCGGACTTTTTACCGGAGAGATCAAAGAGGCTCAGGCCATCGTTTTCCAGTTCCTTGACAGGTGCAGGCTTGGGCGGCGCAGGCACAGGAGCCGGGTCGTCATCGAAGAGCGAAAAACTCTCCGCGACAGGTGCCACCGGCGCGACGGGCGGCTTTTCCACAGCGACAGGCTCGGGCTCCGGTTCTGTCTCCATCACAGCAGGCACTTCAAGATCGGGTTCAGGCTCGAAGTCGTCTTCGTCATCGGGCGCGGCTTCGTCTCCATCGGAGAAGTAGCTCGCACTCAGCGATGGTACTTCATCGTCTTCGCTACGCTCCAAGGCGGCTTCCAAAACAGGATCAGGTTCTTCATCCGCCCGCTCCTCTTGCTCCCCCTTCGCGGAGCCGGAGGGGGAAGCCGTCTCAGCGGCAGGGGGAGGTAAAACAACGGGCGTAGCCACTGGCTGTGCGAAGACAATAGGAGCCGTCATGAAGGGCTGGTCGGGAGCCTCACCAATCGTCATGAGCTTCAGGAAGGTCAGCTCCGTCAGCAGGCGGTGCTGGTTGTTCCAGCGCGTCTCCCCCTGCGCCTCATTGAGCAGATCAATGGCTTTGAGAAGCTGCTGGGGCGCGAAGTACTTCACCTGGCCCTGCAAGCGTGCCACGTCTTCAGGAGCTAGCTCGGACGCCGCCGCCGGGCCACCCACCGCCACGAGGAGCAGATCACGAAAGTGCCCCGCGAGGGTTTTTAAGAGCGTCCGGGCTTCTTTACCGGAGTCCAGAATCTCTCCGGCGAGCGCCAAGACGCCAGGCGCATCGCGGCGGGCGACGCAGTCTGTGACGCGGGCAAGCTGCTCGGTGTCGAGCGTTCCGAGCACGCTCTCCACCGAGGCCGCCGTGATCTGCTTCGGCGAGAACGCCAGAACTTGCTCCAAGAGCGAGAGCGAGTCGCGGTAGCTTCCCTCGGCACCACGGGCCACTAAGTTGATCGCCTCGGGACTGTAGGTAATTTTCTCAGTGTCTAAAACATACTTCAGGCGCTTGGAGATGTCTAAGAGCGAGCCGCGCTTGAAGTCAAACTGCTGGCAGCGGGAGCGAATCGTGATGGGAATGGACTGTGGCTCGGTGGTGGCAAGAATAAAAACCACGCCCGGCGGCGGCTCCTCAAGCGTCTTCAGAAAAGCATCTTTGGCATCGCTGGAGAGCTGATGGGCCTCATCAATGATAAAGACCTTGTAGCGAAACTCCATCGGGCCATAGCCCACTTGCTTGCGCACTTCCTCAATATCGGCGACCCCACGGTGGCTGGCGGCATCCAGCTCAATCACATCAATGCAGCTTCCTGCCGTGATCTCTTTGCAGGCATCGCAGGCGTTGCAGGGCTCCGCAACGGGGCCTTTGTCACCACCCGAAAGGCAGTTCAGCGCTTTTGCCAGAAGACGGGCAATGGTGGTCTTGGCCGTGCCTCGGGTTCCCGTAAACAAGTAGCCGTGGGCGATCCTCTCCGACGTGATGGCGTTCTGGAGGGTACGCACCACATGCTCCTGTCCGACCACGTCGGCGAAGGTCTGGGGACGGTACTTACGGTAGAGCGATTGGTAGGCCATAAAGCGCGTTTATTGTACCACCCGACACGCGGAGCTTCTGCCCTATGGGGGGAGATTTTTATAGATACGAATAAAGTGATCGGCCATCTTTGTGGTGACTGCTGTGTTGGGAAAGACAGCACGGCTGGGCATGTGGCAGGAGACGCACTTCTCCTTGGGGTTCACCGGACACGCCTTCTTCGCCTTGCTCACCCCACTGTGACAGTCCACACAGACCGCTTCGTAGTGCTTTGGATCGGTCTCGGCATTCTGGTGCGGATTGTGGCACGTGCTACAGGTGAGAGTATTGTTGCTCTTGAGGAAGCACTTACTGAGGGAAAGGCCGTAGGGCTGGAAGCGGTTGGTGCTCTTTTGGTACTTTTTATCCATCTTGAGAACCATCTCGGTGGTCTGGTGGCAGCGTCCACAGAGCGTGTTCATCTCCTTGCCACCCATCCCGATCAGCGAGCGAAGACCGATATTGGCTGGCTTGGACTGATTTTGCATCAGCGTCGCATGACGGCTTCCTTCACCATGGCAAGACTCACAGCCAATCCCGTAGAAGCGCTTCTCTGGCACCATGGAGTTAGGCGGCAGGGTGACAACATGGCAGCGTAGGCACTCACGGGTCTTTTCCGTATTGTAGATCCCCCCCGGCTGGTTCTTGGGCACGTCTTCTTGTCCCGGTGTGGCATGCCATTTTTTCTCGGAGGGAAAGTAGCTCTGGCCCAGCACGGCACTTAGGGACTTCCCAAAGATCATGTAGGTCATCCCCGACTTCCCCGAGCCAATCGCCAGCGAGAGTGGCACCTCGTTGCGCTCAGTCTGCTGAGGAAGGCGAATCATCACCGTGAGCTGATCCTCGATACTCTGGAGAGCAAAGCTGCTCTCTGTCTCCCCTTCCGGCGGCGTCATCGTGCCCAGAGCAGACTTCGTGGTATCAAAAAGGCTGAGCTTATGCCGGCCTGCCCTGTGGCTGGTAAACTCCGCTGCGTGGCAGGGCTTGCAGGCTTCATCCCCCACAAATGTTGCCTTCGCAGGAACCTCAACCGTCTTCTTCTCTGCCCGAGGCACGACAGTACTCTTGGGGCCACACGCCGCGAGCCACAAAATGAGAAGCGGAAGAAAGATCCTAACTAAGTTCTTCGCCTGCATAAGGTGCTCTATTGTAGCCGAACACTCACCAGGGAGTTCGCTCGAATATTCACCCTTAGGGTTGTGCCATCGAAGCTCGCCGCGCCCACACTTGGGTTCTCCATCAGGTCGGTGACGGTTGCCGTTTTGCCAAAGCCCTCGGCGAGCATGACAGTGGCTTCGCAGTCTTGGCCATCGTACTCCACCAAGCGCACAATCACACCGTTGCCATCCTCGGCTTTTTTGAGGCTGGTGAGCAGCACATTGGGCGTCTCGACGGAAGCAAAGCTTTTAGAGAGTGGCCCGTTGCCCTCGTGGACACCTGCCGGAAAGGCGATCAGGGGGTGGTTAAACGCCGCGCCCATTCGCGTCAAGTCCGACGCGTCTACTGCCGTGTCATGAAAGACCATGG
>NZ_CBAYMC010000246.1:0-6232 GCF_964826245.1 Armatimonas sp.
CTCCCGTAAACCCCACAGCCCCTCTCCCCTCCTCCCAGGATTGGGAGGAGGGGCCGGGGGAGGAGGGAATCGCGGAGGGAGGAGGGCAACCGGGAAGCGGGCCGCATTTCCCCGTACTTTAGCGGTCTTAGTGAGAAATAAAACACTGCCGCTATTTAGAGCATGATGAGACACACCTTCTTAAAATCGCTACTCTCTAGCGCACTGAGCCTAGCGGGAGGCGCGCTGCTTCTCACCTCCGCCCCTGCCGCCGCGCAGTCCGCTTTTCTGAGTACGGTGAGCGTCCCCAATGAAGTGATGGTCGGTGTGAACCCCGAGCTAGGGCAGCTTGCGCTCATGAATATCGAAGCCAGCGTGGGGCGTGTGATCGAGTACCTTCCTGCCCTAAAAGTCGCCCGAGTACGGCTCTACGGGGGGCTAGATGGCTACCGCGCCGCCACGTTCACCAGCCGGTTGGCCGGCGTGTCTTTTGTCGAGCCTAACTACGTGCTAACCGCCTACCAGGCTGAGATCGAAGCCGCTCCCAACGATCCGGGCTATGCCACCCAGCAGTGGGCACTGCCAAAAGTACAGGCGGATCGGGCATGGCCCCTCTGGAGCCCCAAAGCCTCCACCGTGATCGCCATTGTGGATACTGGCGTGGCGATGAACCACCCCGATCTGGCCAACAAGATCTACCGCAACGCCGGCGGCCAGGTGATCGGCTACGACTTTATCAATGGCGATGCCGATCCCACCGACGACAACGGTCATGGGACGCACTGCTCCGGGATTGCGGCGGGGCAGGTCAACAACGGAGTCGGGATGGCAGGGGTGGCAGGCTGGAGCGGTGGCCCCCTCAGCTCGGATACCAACAACACCAAGATCATGCCCATCAAAGTGCTGGGGGCCAATGGCTCAGGCTCCCTCTCGGCGGTTGCCAGCGGCATTACCTTTGCCGCAGACAACGGGGCCAAGGTCATCAACCTCTCGCTGGGCTCCACGTCCACGGCGACAACGCTTGCCAATGCGGTGGCGTATGCCTGGGGCAAGGGCTGCGTGGTTGTTGCGGCGGCGGGAAATAGTGGCTCCTCGACCATGAGCTACCCAGCGGCCTACCCCAATGTGATCTCCGTCGCTGCCACCGATAACACCGACAAGCTGGCCTCTTTCTCCAACTTCAGCACCTGGGTCTTGTGCGCGGCCCCTGGCGTTGGCATCTACTCCTCCGTTCCCGGCGGTGGCTATGCAAGCTGGAACGGCACCTCAATGGCAGCGCCTCTTGTTGCTGGGGAAGTGGCGCTCTTAGCGTCGCACGCTCCAAATCTCTCCAATGCCGCTCTGCGCGACTTTGTGCTCAACAACACCGATCCCTTGACGGCTTACACAGGCCGGACGATCAAAGGCGGGCGGGTGAATGTCTACAAGGCCATCTTTGCGATCAGCTCCCTGCCTGCGACTCCCACCAACCTGAGTGCAAAGGCCAAGTCACGCACGCAGATTACGCTGACGTGGACGGACAACTCCACCAACGAGACCAACTTCGTGCTGGAGCGCTCCCTAGACAACATCACCTTCACGACGGTAGCGACGCTGGCGGCAGGGGTGAAGACCTTCACCAACTCCGCCCTCGTGGCAAACAAGCTCTACTACTACCGGCTCCGTGCAAGGAACGTCTATGGGTTCTCGGAGTACTCCAACACCACCAGCGCGACGACGCTTCCGTAGCCTACAACGCTTCCGTAGTCTACAACAAGAGAGCGGGGAGTGTCGTCCCAGCGGGGTAGTCACCATGGTCTTCGTGGGCGATGAGCAGTGCCATTGCCCCCGCCATGCTCGCCGTACGATGCGAACCCTGGGCACCTGTCGGCGTCGCCGTGTAGGTGCCCGTACTCTCTTGCCACATCAAGCGAGCTCGGACAAACTCCCGCCGCCCCGAAGCGTGCGGGAGTTTGTCTGTCAGAGTGGCACGGAGCTGAGGTCGGGTGAGCAGGGCGTGGCCTGCGAGCTTGCGCAGAACCGGACGCACAAAAAGCTCAAAGGTCACCAGCGATGATGCCGGGTTACCAGGCAGACCAAAGAACAGTGCGCTGCCCAGGCGGCCAAACGCCAGTGGCCTGCCCGGCTTGATCGCGATCCGCCAGAACGCCAGGCTCCCTTGCGCCTCCAGGACGTCTTTGACATGGTCGTGACTCCCCACCGAAACGCCCCCCGACGACAGCACGAGATCGCAGTGCGCCAGCCGCGCAAAGGCTTCGGTCACGGAGGCGATGGTGTCGCGGGCGTGCACATGCTCCACGGTAATGCCCCCCGCTTCCTCAATCGCGGCGGCTAGGGCGGGCCCATTGGAGTTGCGAATCTGCCCCGGCGCGAGCGCTTGCTCCCCCACGGGAACCAGCTCATCGCCCGTGCTCAGTAGCCCCACGCGAGGCCGACGGAAGCAGGGCACGGTGCTCTGGTTCAGCGCGGCTAGCACCCCAAGCTCGCCAGGAGTGAGCGTGGTATGGGCAGGCAGGGCCAGCTCTCCGACTGCGAGATCGGAGCCTCGGCGGCGGATGTAGTGGCTTGAGCCCGGAGCCCGGAGCGTCACCCAGCCGCTTTCGTCTTCCTCCGTATCTTCTACCATCACGAGGGCATCGCCGCCTTCTGGGAGGGGAGCGCCCGTGAAGATCCGTGCGGCTTCACCCGCCCGGAGCGCTCGCGTGGGCCAAGAGCCTGCCGCGATCTCCATGCCGATGGGGAGTGCCAGGGGAGTGTCTTCGGAAGCCGCTCCCACGCTGGCGGCGCGAACAGCGTAGCCATCCACCATCGAGTTATCAAAAGGCGGCAAATCAACGGGGGCGATCATGTCCTCGGCGAGTGCCCGTCCGCGTGCCTGCTCTAGGGGGACAAGCTCGGTTTCAAGTGGGCCTAGGACGGCGGCGAGAACCTGCTCAAGAGCTTCGTCATAGCTGCGCATGCCACGCTCCACTCTTACCGCCGGTCTTGCTCAGGAGTCGCACACCCTCGATTACCATCCCCTTATCCACCGACTTACACATGTCGTAGACCGTCAGCGCCGCGACACTCACGGCGGTCAGCGCCTCCATCTCAACACCTGTTCGTCCGACACAGGAGGCCGTCGCGGTGATCTCGATACCGGTTTCCGTGAGCGCTAGACGGACTTGAATATCTGTCAGGGGGAGGGGATGACAGAGCGGGATCAGCTCACCGCACTTCTTAGCCGCCAGAATGCCCGCGATTTTGGCCACCGTGAGCACATCGCCCTTGGGGAGGGCTTTCTTGGCAATGTGCTGGCGCAAGCTCTCGTCCATACGAACCAAGCCGGTGGCGGTCGCGCTGCGGTGTGTCTCGGTCTTTTGCGAGACATCCACCATGGTTGCGACACCCTCCGCATCTAAATGACTAAACTCTGGTAACTCTGTCATGCTGGGATTCTACCTGCTCTGGTATAATGAGAGTGGCTAGTTAAGCCGACATTCTCGCAGGGTTGCGAAAATTGGTAACAAAGACGAACATGATCACGATTCATACGGCGGGGCGCACGGCATTGTTGCGGTGTAATGCTCCTCTCTCGGGCGGCCCGGATCCGACTACCCTCCTGGCACAGATCGAGCGCAGTGGGGCGCGCGAAGTCTTACTCGACACCTCGGATGCCTCTTGCTCCTGGGCTGATAGCGATGGTCTCCGCTGGCTCCTCGACCTCCACCGCACACTCCAGTCCCATGGCCACTCCTTGCGTATTGTCGCGCCGTTGGGAGGGCGCGTCCGGCGCAATATCGCTCTCCTTCAGACTGATCTCCCGCTCTTTGCCAGTGTCAAATCCGCCTGGCATCACTAGCGATTGGGTTGAGTTAACGTCTAGGGAAGCGCCGCTCTAGCGGGATCAGCTTGGGTGGCTCGGGCTTGCCACAGCCCTTACAGCCGGGACAGTTGCCGCCCTCGCCGGACTTGAGGCGATGGTAAGCCCGCCGCATGAGATAGACAGCGGCCAAAACAACGAGAGCGTAGACCAGAAAATCTTGCATCGCTAGTATCCCAGAGCCTTTCCGATGACATGAACGAGCCAGGTGACGGTCCAGGCGAGTCCGGTCATGTAAGCGAGCTGAAACAGTGGCCACTTCCAGGAGTTGGTCTCGCGCTTGACGACGGCCAGCGTGCTGATGCACTGCATTGCCAGCACGTAGAACACCATGAGGCAGATTGCCACCAGCGGAGTGTAGGCTTTCTCGCCCTGGAGCCGATCTTTCAGGGCCACCGCCTGCACCTCTTCGTCGTCGTTCTCGGCCTGGTAGAGGATCGCCATGGTCGAGACAAAGACCTCGCGGGCTGCAAACGATGCTACCACGCCGATACCCATCTTCCAGTCGAAGCCCAGCGGGGCGATCACCGGCTCGATGACGTGGCCAAGCTTTCCGGCATAGGACTGCTCTAGTGCGGCGGCCTTGGGGCTGTCGGGGGCGGCCTTGGGGTAGCTTGCCAGAAACCAAAGGAGAGTCGAGAGCGCAAGAATCACCGTCCCTGCACGCTGCAAGAACTGCCACGCCGTCTCCCAGAGCCGGAAGCCCAGCGTCCGCCAGATCGGCTTGCGGTAGGGGGGCAGCTCCAAGAGAAACGTCGGAGCCTCACCCTTGAGCAGTGTTTTATGAAAGAGCGCCGCCATGAGAAAAGTCGCCAGTGTTCCCAGCGCGTACATGGAGAAGAGAACGGCACCTTGGAGTGTGAGGAGCGCAAACGAGCGGCTCCCCATCGAAAAGCCAATGAGCGTGGTCTTAGGGATAAACGCTGCGATCAGCAACGAGTAGACAGGCAGACGCGCCGAGCAGCTCATCAGGGGAGCCACCAGAATTGTGAGTAGCCGTGCTTTATGCGACTCAATCGTACGGGTGGCCAGAATCCCCGGAATCGCGCAGGCATAGCTGGAGAGAAGCGGGATAAACGACTTCCCGTGCAGGCCCACCCGGCTCATCAGGCGGTCCATCAGAAACGCCGCGCGGGCAAGATAGCCCGTGTCTTCGAGAAGCGCGATAAATAAAAAGAGCAGGAGAATCTGTGGCAGGAACGTGATCGTCGTCCCGACGCCACTGAGCACTCCCTCGGTAAGAAGATCCCGCAGCGCACCGGCGGGCATCACGTGCTGAATCCACCCGGAAAAAGCGGCAATCCCAGACTCCAGCCAGCCTTTGGGCACTTCCGCCCAGGTAAACATGGCCTGGAAGAGGATCGCCAGGATGCCTAGAAAGATCGCATAGCCCCAGAACTTATGCAGAAAGAGGCGATCCATACGCTCTGTTGTCGTGATGGGCGGCGTGACGGCGCGGCGGACAGCGTGCGCGACAATGCGATTGATCTCGCCGTAGCGTGCCTCCGCAACGGCCGTGGTCGTGTCGTGGCCCTCGCGGGTCAGGCGCTCGTGGTCGCCCTTCAGGTGCTCTAGAATTTCGGGACTCCAGCGCGTGGTCTTGGGCGGAACCGTCGCCCCGAGCAACAAGACCGCCTCGGAGAACGCGGTCTCCGGGGCAAGCTGGTGCTGCGCTGTCAGTAGCTCCGCAAGCTCTTTCGCCTCTTCCTCCACGCTCGCGGGGAGGAGCCAGCGGCGTGGGGGTGGGACACCAAGGGAGGACATCAGCGCTTTGCGTAGCTCACTCAGACCCGCGCGGCTGGCGGCATGGATGGGGATAACTGGGATTCCCAGCTCCTGGCTCAGCACCTCCGCATCCACCTCCACCCCGCGCCGCGCCGCCGTATCGCCCATCGTGAGAGCGACAATCAGCGGGAGCCCGAGATCCGCAAGCTGGCTGGTTAGATAGAGGTTGCGCTCTAAGTTCGAGGCATCCACCACATTGACAATCACTTCTGGCTTGGGGGTGTCGGTGCGGTAGCCCAGTAAAATATCGCGGGCAATAAGCTCGTCGGGGGACTGTGGTGTGAGAGAGTAGAGCCCCGGCAGGTCGATCAGAGTTGCTGAGGAGCCATTGGGGAGCGTGAGAGTGCCTTCTTTACGCTCCACGGTGATCCCCGGATAGTTGCCCACTTTCTGGCGCAGGCCGGTCAGGGCATTGAAGAGGGTAGTCTTGCCGCTATTGGGGTTTCCGACAAGAGCAAAGCGCAGGCTCACGAGCTCGGGGCGGCGGGATCCACGCCGACGTGAATTCCTTCTGCTTCTTCACGGCGAAGCGAGAGGCGATACGAGCGAAGCTCGATCTCAATGGGGCCACCAAACGCGGCCTTACGGGCGACCTTGACCGCAGCA
>NZ_CBAYMC010000247.1:0-6086 GCF_964826245.1 Armatimonas sp.
GGCGCTGGATTGACTGGTACGGGAACTTAGAGGTCTCGCCCCCAGTGCCCGGATTTCCCGAGGGACGCATTCTCACCGGCAAGCAGCGCGAGCTGAGCTTTCACCCCGAGGCGCTGGCGTTTTTAGAGAGACAAAAGGCTCAGTGTCCGCCTGTGTTTATAGACGTGAGCTGGCTGACTATCGGGCATGTGGACGAAGTCATTAGCTTTATCCCCGCACCGGAAAAAGATCGGAAGGGCTGGCGGGCGCTTCTACCATGCCCGGATACCGCACTCTTGGCACTGGCAAACTTGGCCGATGACCAGCCGGCGTTTGTGGGCAAGCGCGGTGAGACGACGGTGGGTAAGCTCAAGGCACTGGCACAAAACGCGGAGCAGAAGAAGATCCGAGGGGCACTGAAGGCCACGCGCGAGCAGCTAAAAGCCGAGCTGGGAATCGAGCAGGAGGATATTGTTCCGGTTCCGGCACTCTTTGAAAACGGCCTCGCCGTGATTCCCAATCCGGTCAATAGCCTCGTCGTCGGCAAGACTGTCTTTGTGCCCGACCCGTGCTTTACGCCCCTGCGCCGTGCACTTGCATCTCCGCTTTCCTCCCTTGGGCTGACCGTGCACTTTGTAGATATCTGGGAGCCTTACCATACGGCGGCGGGAGAGCTTCACTGCGGCACCAATGCGCTCCGTAGTAAGCCTCCTCGCCGCTAGTGCAGCGAGGTCAGCAAGAGCCGCGCGATAGCCAGGTAGATCACGAGGCCCGTCGCGTCCACCAGGGTGGTGATGAGCGGAGCCGAGACCAGAGCGGGGTCAATCTTGAGCTTATGGGCCAGCATCGGGATCAGAGATCCCATCAAGTTTGCCCACGTACAGACCGCCACCACTGTCAGGGCAACCACCAGGCTCAGCTCCAGAGAGTTTCCCCGCGCCCGTGTCCAGCCAAAGGCAACCCCTCCTAAGAGCATGCCTAGCAGAAGCCCTCCAAACAGCTCACGCAGGAGCACTAGGAGCAAGTCGCGACCTCGCACTTCGCCCAGCGCAATCGCCCGGATGATCGTCGAGACACTCTGAGCCCCGGTGTTGCCCCCCGTTCCGATCAGCAGAGGGATAAAAGTCGCCAGTGCGGTCACTTGATGGAGCGACGACTGGGCGGACTTCAAGATCTCTCCGGTCAGAGTCCCGCCGACGAACAGCAACAAGAGCCACCCGATCCGCGAGCGCACCACACGCCAGATGGGCACTGAGAAGTACGAGAGGTTTTTCATCCCCGCCTCAGCAGAGATTCCACTCTGCTTGAGGAAGTCTTCGGTCTGCTCCTCGTTGAGAATGTCCACGACATCGTCCACGGTCACGATTCCGGCCATCGTGCCATCGGGCAGGAGAACGGGAAGCGCCGTAAAGTCGTACTTGCCAACGAGGCGGGCGACTTCCTCTTGGTCCATGTCCGCCGGGATCGAGACGATATCGCGAACCATAATGTCGGTGATAAGCTGATCGGCCCGTGCCCGGAGCAGGTCACGGAGCGAGAGAACTCCCACCAGCCGCTCGCCCTCACGCACATAGAGGACATTGAGGGTCTCGGCCTCCTCAGATCCCTGACGCACGGTCGCAAACGCGGACTCCACGCTCTCATCAGGCCGCAGGCTGATAAAGCGATCTGTCATCAAGCGCCCTGCCGTGCCGGGCTTGAAGCTCAGAAGCTCGCGCACTTCCTCGGCATCTTCGGGGGAGCGCGTGAAGAGATCTTGAAGAATCGCTTTCTGCTTCTCCCGCGTGGTGACCTCGGCGATAATCTCTGCCGCATCGTCCATCGGGAGCAAGTCCAAGAGGGCGGCGATTCGTTCGGGGACTTCGTTATCGAGTAAGTAGCGGGCCGTGTCCGTGTCAAGCTCATCGAGCACCTCGGCTGCCCGTACGGAGTCTAGGAGCCGGAAGACGCGAATCGAATCATCATCGTCTAGGCGCTCCATGACCTCCGCAATATCGGCGGGGTGGTAGCCTTCGAGCAAGGCAACAAGAGGAGTGTTATCAGGCGAATTAAGAACATCACGGAGGCCCTCTTCGAGGCGCTCGGTGTTCTTTTCGAGTGTTTCCATCCGGATCATGTGAGTGTTGCTCATCATGCAGCCGGGGAGAAGGTTTTTTGGGAAGTCGCGACGGGCTTCAGTGCCCTATCGCTTTATCTCTAAAAGCTTAAGAGCGTGAAAGCCGCCGCGACGGCATTAAGCCTTCGTCCGTCGCATTTTCTTTCATGGGTTTTTCTTGGTGTTCGTAACTGGAACCGTCCGACATTTCGGGCTCTCCTGGCTACCCCGGTTGGGCAGACCCGGCGATTGTATCGCTTTCTTTTAGTATCGGCAAGAGTGGGCCGTAACTAAAACCTCTCCCCAAGCGTCCTATCCGGTACAATAGGAATTACTGTGCGGATGCTTCGTTTTTTACTCACTTCTCTGGCTCTCCTGAGCGCTCTTTTGCCAGCCTTGGCGCAGAGCGACACGGGTGAGATTGTCTCGGGGCTTCAGGCCAAGAGTCCTAAGTGTGTCATGCTGATTCTCGATGTCTCCGAGTCTATGACCGTAGACAGCTACAACCGAAAGATGCTGGATGCGATCCAGACCATCTTGACCGACGGTGTGCGTGAGGGCGATCAGGTCGTGCTCTACACCTTTGGGCCGAGCTACAAGAAAGTCTTTGATGAGACTCCGCAGACCCCAGCAGCCCGCCGCAAGCTCCTCGAAATGGTTCCCCTCAAGCCTGAACCGGGTGAGGGCACGAATATCCGGCAGCCGCATCACGAGGCCCTCAAGCTCGCCCGTGCCTCGGGTAAGACTCCGTTTATCGTGATCCTGACAGACTCGTTTAACGATCCGCCTAAAAAGACTCCCGCAGCCTACGCGGAGTACCTGAAGTACTACACTCCCGGCAAGCTCGACACGTACCCGGGCACCTCCGAAAATGCAGACTACGAGTCCCAGCTCGCCTGGATGACAAGCAGCGGTGGCAAGACCTTTGGCATTGGTGTCGAGATCCTGCCTTCAGGTCGCCCGAAAGAGCGCTTTAAGGTCGCCCCTAAAGCGGGAATCGTTGCGACACCAGAGCCCACTGCCTCGTCCTCAGAGACCAGCGCACCACCGCCGCCCAAGCCCGATGAGCTTCCGGTGGGCCTGATCGCCGCTCTGATCGGGCTCGGACTGGCAGGCGGTGCCTTTGCTCTCTTGCGCCCCAAGCCCATGCCGCTTCGCATTGCCGGAGCTGGCTCCCCGCGCGACTTTGACGTGCGGGGCAGTACGACTCTACGACTTGGCGGCGAAGGCGGCTCCGGCGCTCTGGATGCCTACCCGCTGGGGGGAACCAAAGCCGTGGCCGCGACCGTCAAGGGCGCACGCGGGGGTTTCACCTTACAGCCGCAACCGGGAAGTGGCTTACGTGTCTACCACAATGGGCTACCGCTGGAGAAACCAACCCCACTCCGCTACGGCGATGAAGTGCGTGTCAGTGTCGTTGACAGCAACGGTGCCGTGATCAAAGAAAATCGCTTGAAATTTAGTGACCCGACCAAACTGGTTTAAATGATGAAAATGAGATTGTCCCGACTTGTCTGCCTGCTCTTTGCCACACTTGCGCTGGCACTTCCCTCCCTGGCAAAGCCTGAGCTGAAGGCGCTCGCCGCACCCGACGACCTCAAGAGCCTTTACCGCGCCGGGGAGAACTACACGCTACATCTAGAGTACAAAGACCCCGACGGCTATGAAATCAAGAGCGCCAAGTTCCACGACAAGTCCAAAGACGGTGAGCCCAGCTTCGATGCCAAAGACGACTACAAAAATGCTAAGGTGGAGACAGGGGTGACACTCTCCTGGGAGGTCAATGGCTTTGCCAAAGGTGACCATGCAGGCTATTTCGAGATAGAGAACGAGAAAGGCATCAAAACACGCTACCCTGGCAAAGATGGTACCTACTACTCCTTCGCTGTGGAGAGCTTGGTAGATAAGTGGATTGTGATGGGAGTCGGGCTCTTGATCTGCTTGTTCATGCTTCCCTTCTTGGTCTACCTGATCGCTCGCTCGGCCAACAAGCAAGGAAACCCGTCAAGCGCGGCAAGAATCGGTTTGATTATCGGAATCTTTGCCGCCCTCGCGCTCTTTATCTTCCAGTTCTTGAGCTGGTACAGCCCGCTCGTGCTGGTGCTTGGAGGCGTTGCGGCAATCTTCCTTCTTGTGGTTGTGATTACCCGGCGCTAGAACTCCAAATATGGAACTTATTCCCGCTGATCTCGGTGAAAGCCGTGCCATCGCTCTTTTCCAGATGCGTGCGGCTCAGGTTGGTCAACAAAACCCACGCTCAGGGCGCCGTCTTCGCGCGGCACTCTCAGCATCGTCCAGCCCTAATGCTCTGACGCGCTTCTGGGCAAAAGAGACGGGCCTTGAGGGTGAGGCAGCAACTCAAGCGGTTCAGAGCGTAAAAGGCCAGCTCAATAATTTAGTGGGAGGCTTCGGCGGTGGTTGGGGCATCGGCTTTGGCGCACCTGCTCTGATGATTTTGGCAGAGGCGGGACAGCGCCCTGAGATGCTGATCGGGGGGGGGATTTCCGGAGCACTCTCGATTGCCGGTTTTGGAATCGCGGCTCAGATGCCGCGGAACCTGGTGCGGCGCTGGGGAAAGACTCCTCTCAGTACACAGGAGCTCGATCTGCTTCTGGCGCAAGAAGAGGACGAGCTGGAGCGCTCCTATTTACTTCTGATTCGCGAGGCACTTGCCCAGCCGAACCTGCCAGACGCCGCGCAAAAAGAGCTAAAAGAAGCGATTAAAGTTCTTGGGATGGCGCTGGATCACCTGCCCCCGGCTCCGGCAGAAACGGCGAATCGCAATACCGAGGGCTTACGGGCCGAGGCGCAAGGGCTACGCCAGCAGGCACTGACGGAAACAGACAGAGTTGCTGCAGAGTCGCTAGAGCGTCGGGCAGATGCACTAGAGCGTAGCGCTAGCGCGATGGAAAAGTCCTCGACACTTCTGCGGCGAAACAGCCTGTTGCGGCAAGAGCTTCAAGCCCAGCTCGAAGCCCTACGATTAGAGCTGGGCTCGACGAGCGTCTCAGGAGTAGATGCAACGAGCCTCGCGCAAGTGGCAAGTGTCGCCCGTGGGGTTGCTCGCGAGGCAGACGCGCTGGCCACAGCCCGCGTGGAGCTGGACACACCACAAGTGCAGCAAGTAGGAGTACGATAGTGGAGCTAAAACCTGCTGATCTGGGCAAGACCCTGGGAGAAGCGATCATCAAGCGTCGTGGTGGAACGGGCGATCCCAAGGCCGAGCGCAAGCAGATGCTCCAGACGGGAGGAGTCGCGGCGGCAACGGGAGTTGGCCTTGGGGTGATCAACAACAACCCTCTCATGGGGCTGATCCTCGGCGCGGTCACAGGGGGTGCGTTTGTTTTTTTCCTGCCCCGTGCGCGACAGAAGCTGCTCTACGAGACCCCGGTGAGCGCGGCGGAGCTTCAGCGCCTCCGGCCACAGCGTACACAGACCACCGCCGTCGTGCCGACCGTTCTGGACACGATCTTCTCCACGCTTCTGGGCCAGCCGCTCCCCCCACCGCCACAGAAGCACACCATGGAAGATGCCTACTTCGAGCTTCTGGCCGAGATTCAGGCGCTGAATGTCTCCCAAGTTGAGGCGGAGGCGGAGCTACGAAGCACGATCTGCTCCCTCAGCGATGCGGTTGCGGCACTTCCTGAAGTCGCTCCGGTTCACGAAGACGAGATCCGGGATCTGGTGGTGGACGCCGAGGGGCTGCTCTTTAAGTCCAAGCGCGAGCCCGATCAGATCATCGCGGAGTCGCTACACCGCCAAGCAGAAGCGGCTATCCGGCGGGCAAGGGCGCTTCAGAACGCCGCCAAGCTCGCGCGGCGCACGCGGACACTGCGTGAGGAGGTCTATCGCCAGATCGGCGCACTTCGCGCCTCGTTGCCCTCGTACTCACAAGCCTCCCAGAGTGTGGCCACGGGGCGAATCCAAGAGCTCGCCGACTCGGTCACCCGTGTTGCGCAAGACGCGGCCTCGGTCGTCGCCGCTCAAGAAGAGCTGGTACAAACCCTCGCTC
>NZ_CBAYMC010000248.1:0-5978 GCF_964826245.1 Armatimonas sp.
CGCCCTAGACCCACTCACCGCCGCTGTCTGCACGCTCAAGGAGATTCGGGAGCTGACCAGCGAGATGCTAGAAGAGCTGCGCCCGTATTTGCCGCAGTTCGAGGGAAAACACTCCGCCCCACCCCGACCATCTCCATCCCCGAGAACTGCGTCGCCGTGGATGTCCCGCTAGACCCCGCCCTCGCCATCGGCAAGCGCTTCGGTACGCTTATCGAGCAAAAAACCGATTGAGCCCCTCGCGGAGTGCCACAAGTGCCTGTTCAGGAGTCATAGGCATCGGCTGCGACTCTGCGCCGTGCCACTGAAAATGGGTAAACCCATCGCCGATACCGCCCGCCACGACGGTTTCTCCATGGTAGACGGTCGTGATCGTCTTTGGTGTCGTCTCCCCATCGTAGACGATCAGGCAGGGACGGTAGCTCACCCGCCCCGGCCCATCCTGCTCGAAGGCATCCGATAGCTCGAAGTGAATCGCGGGTGTTACACCGGGAAGGCGCACCTTGCCTTCAATCACGGTTCGGTTCATCGTCGTGCGCCAGCCCTTGACTCCAAGCTCCGGAATCTCGACACGGCAGCGGCGGATCGGCTGGTAGTGAACCGGAATCCGCCAGCCACCTCGATGCGGGTTTACCTCGCGCTCCAGCCAGCGCCCGACTCGCTCTGGCTCCTCAATGCGGAGCACACGTACTGGCTTAGCCACAAACGCTGCCACATTCTCGCTATAACCTTCCACGTCACTCCCAAAGTTGCGCTGAAAGACCTCCCGGCAGTGTGCCTTTGTCGAGCCTACCACATGCACGACGTGTCGTTCCTCGTCGGCAAAGACAAGGCTTTCGGGAGAGTCGGTTCCTCGTGCCCGGTTCGCCCTTCGATAGAGTACAAAGCCCTTTCGCGTGAAGTCGAGGTCGCCTTTCTGGGGCACCCAGACAGGGTTCGGCCCGATCCAGCCTGCGGCACGGAGCCGTCCCAGTCGCTCCGTCGCGGATCGTTTCACCACCCGGAGCCAGCCCTTTGCGAGCAGGCCCTCCAGAACGGCACGGTAGGTATCTGCCGTCTCCCGCTGGAGTTCCGTATTGAACTCCTGCCCGAGCGCCAGCTCACTCACCACCCCAAGCGGCATCGTCTCTAACGGGTAGTAGATCTTGTAGTAAAGGCAAATTAGAGCATCGTATTCCTGTGGGGTCATGAATACTCGGTATAATACTCGATAGGATTCTTATGAGCATTGAAGCACCACAGACGGAAGACGAGATCATCGAGTGGCTCAACGCCCGGGGCAATGGCGATCCGGATGAGAACGGTCTCAGCCGGGATCAGCTTCGTGAAAACCGCCGCATGAGTCCCACAGAGCGCTTGCAAGCAGCAGAGCGTAGCGCTGCGGGACTGCTCTGGCTTCGTTCGGTTGCCAGGAGACATCCTCATGGTTGACCCACAATTCAAAGCCGCAATCCAGCGTCTTCAAGAGGCAGAGGTTCAGTTTGTCATCATTGGTGGGGTTGCACTGATCCTACAGGGTGGAGCACATGTCACCACCGACATTGACTTCAGCTTTGCCCCGGATGAAGCCAACCGTCAAAAGCTGGCAGAGACAATGAATCAGATCCATCCAAAACCGCTGGGATGGACGTCGTTTGAGCCTTATATTATCACTGCTGAAAAGCTACAACGCGCTCGGTTTTTCAACCTGAAGACAGATATCGGCCCCATTGATCTTCTTTCTCTTCCTGCCGGGATAGACTCTTTTGAAGGGCTCTGGGAGCGGGCTGATGTTATGGAACTGGAGGGGATCTCCGTTCGAATTGCCTCCATTGATGATCTCATTGCCATGAAAAAAGCCGCAGGCCGCCCCAAAGACGAGCGCCATCTTATGGAACTCTACGCGTTAAAAAAAATCATCGCTGAAGAAGAAGCAGGATGAGACTCGCCGCCCTGTTCATGTTTGCCCTGACTCTTCCCTGCTTGGCACAAAAGCCCACAAAGCCAACCGTCAGAGTGGATGCTGTGTTTTTCACGCAGAAAGTTCAGCAGATTCTGGAGAAGCGCTGTTTGGGCTGTCATGGGGCAGAGACGCAGCTCTCGCACTTTGATCTGAGGAGCCGCGAGAGCACACTCAAAGGCGGAACACGTGGCGCGGCGATCGTTCCGGGCAACGCCGACAAGAGCCTGATGCATGTCCTGCTCACCGGAAATCGTGCCCCACTCATGCCACCCTCGGGCAAGCTCCCTGCTAGCGAGATTGCGGTGCTAAAAAAATGGATAGACAGCGGCGCACCCTGGGGAGCGACCACAAGCCTCGCCTCGGGACAAAAGCAAACCTGGTGGTCGTTTGCTCCTCTCTCCCCCGCCGGGCGGGGGCAGGGAGAGGGGTTGGGGAGAGGTATCGACACCTTCATCACCGCCAAGCTGAAAGAGAACAAGCTCTCTCTCTCGCCACCTGCTCCCAAGCGCGTGCTGATCCGCCGGGTCTACGCCGATCTCTGGGGACTGCCACCTGCGCCGGAAGATGTCGAGGCGTTTGTACGCGACACCGATCCGAAGGCGTATGAAAAACTCATTGAAAAACTGCTGGCCTCGCCGCGCTATGGCGAGCGCTGGGGGCGGCACTGGCTTGATTTAGCGCGCTATGCGGATTCTGGGGGCTTTGAGGGCGATAAAGACCGGCCTTTGATGTTCCGCTACCGCGACTGGGTAATCGACGCGTTCAACAAAGACCTGCCCTACGACGAGTTCGTGCGTCTTCAAATTGCGGGCGATGAGCTAAAGCCCGGCGATCCCAGTGCGCTGATCGCGACGGGGTATCTCGCGTGTGGACCGCAGGACATTGTCGAAAACAACGCCCGGACGCGTGCTAACGAGATCGACGACCTGGTTGCCACAACAAGCTCCGTTGTGCTTGGGCTGACGGTGGGCTGTGCGCGCTGCCACGACCACAAGTACGATCCGGTGAAGATGACCGACTACTACCGCCTCGCCGCCATCTTTGCCCCGACGGAGCGCCGCGAGGTGGATGTCCCTGGTGGCAAGGCACAGGCAGTGACGGATAAGGGCGGCACGTTTGGGCCGTCGTTTCTGCTACGGCGCGGCGATGCCTACCAGCCCGATAAAGAGATCAAGCCCGGCTTTATCTGCTCCCTTCCCGGTGGCGAGGCCGAGGTGGGAGCGGCAGCGAAAGATGCCAAAACCACCGGTCGGCGAGCGGCGCTGGCGCAGTGGCTGACGAGCAAAGAGAACCCTCTGACGGCGCGAGTCCTCGTCAACCGCGTCTGGCGACAGCACTTTGGGCATGGAATTGTGGCAAGTGCCAGCAACTTTGGCCTCAATGGCGACCTCCCCACCCACCCTGAGCTGCTTGACTGGCTCGCGGGGAAGTTTATCGAGAGTGGCTGGAGGGTAAAAAATCTGCATCGGCTGATGCTCCTCTCCCAGACCTATCAGCAAGCATCGGAGATTCGCCCAGAGGCAGTGAAGGCCGATCCACAAAACAAGCTGCTTTGGCGGATGCCCGTGCGGCGGCTGGAGGGTGAGGCCGTGCGCGATAGCCTGCTTGCGGTCGCGGGGACGCTGAACCTGGAGCTCGGCGGCCCCGCAGTCTATCCGCCCGTGGATTCGAGCCTCAGGGCCGATACGTTTCAAGGGCTCAACTGGCCCAATGAAGCCGAAGACAGCCCGAAAACCTGGCGGCGCAGTGTCTACGTGAAAGTCAAGCGCTCGCTCTTGCTGCCCCAGCTAGAGGTATTCGACTGCCCGGAGATCACCTACACGGTCGCCCAGCGCAATATCACGACCACGCCGCTGCAGGCCCTGATGCTCCTCAACGACCCACTGATCTTGCGTCAGGCCGCACTCTTTGCGGAGCGGCTACAGCGCGACCGACCAGGAGATACTTGGGCGCAGGTAGACCGAGCGTATCGGCTCTGTTTTGGCCGCTCACCCAACCCAAAAGAGCGTCAGCTCAGTCTTATGTTTCTAAAGACGCGCTCACTGGCTGAGTTTTGTCACACGCTTCTTAACCTCAACGAGTTTGTCTATATTCTCTGAAAAATCTGCCTACCGATGGCAGCCTGATACAATAATTTCTGATGGAAGATACGATTTTTGGGAAGATCTCTCGGGGTGAGATCCCGGTGGAGAAAGTCTATGAAGACGAGTTTGTCGTCGCGATTCAGGACCTTGCGCCACAAGCACCTGTTCATATTCTGGTGATCCCCAAGAAACCCCTCCGTAATGTCTTAGCACTTCAGCCTGAAGACCGTGAGCTGGCCGGAGCGGTGCTTCTGGCCTGTGGCGAGGTCGCCCGAAAAATGGGCCTTGAGGCGAGCGGGGTGCGCATTGTTTTAAACGCCGAGGGCGACGCGGGCCAGACGGTATTTCACCTCCATGCACACGTGCTGGGTGGCCGCCGCCTGGGAACGATGGGCTAAACATCAACGATCACACCCGAGCAGACAAAGGAAACACTATGAGTGAAGACAAAGAGCCCCTTTCCCGGCGAGATTTTCTCTTCCGGGCAGGCAAAGAAGCGGTCAATACGGGTGCCCAGCTCGTGCCAGGCGGAAACTTAGCCCGCAAAGCACTTGGGATGCCCACTACCAACGCGGCCCCCTGGTGGAATGTGCTGGCAAAATGGCGTCAAAAAAAGACAGAAACCGAACCTATCTCTGAGGAGCAAGACACTGGAACCGACAACGGATAATTTACTGCGGGTCGCCAAAGAGGCGGCCTATCTCTGTGGCAAGCGCACCCTGGCCTACTTCAACACGGGAGTCACGCCAGAGTTCAAGGGCGACAACACGCCCGTCACGATTGCCGATAAAGAGGGCGAGCGTGTCTTGCGAGAGTGCATCCTCTCCCACTTCCCCGACCACGCCATTCTCGGCGAAGAAGAAGGCGCTTCCGAGGGTACGGCACCGTTTCGCTGGGTCTGTGATCCGATTGATGGCACGAAGTCGTTTGTCGCAGGCGTCCCGCTCTACGGCACACTGATCGGGGTGGAGCGCGAGGGTGAGATTGTCGCGGGGGTAATCTACCTTCCCGCACTGGATGAGATGGTCGCCGCAGGCAAGGGCCTGGGTTGCACGGTCAATGGCCGCGCCTGCCGCGTCTCGGACAAGCCGCTGGACAAAGCCGTGATGGTCAGCTCGTCGATTATCCGTGCTCAGAAGCGCTCGGGTGCCTACAACCAGCTCGCCGACAAGACCTATCTTCAGCGCACCTGGGGCGATGCCTTCGGCTACGCGAGAGTGGCGATGGGCCAGCTCGATATCATGCTCGACCCGGTCAAGAGTCCCTGGGATGTCGGCCCGATGCCCATCATCTTCGCCGAGGCCGGCGGAAAGTGCTCGACCTGGAAGGGCGAGAACGACATCTATGGCCCAGACTGGTTTGCCACCAGCGCGGCGCTCTACCCCGAGGTGCTGGAGATTCTCAGCCAGGGTTAGTCGCCAAAGCGATGGCTTCGGGGAGGGTCAGGAGTGTGCCCTCCTCAAAACCCCGGTCAAAGGCAGCGGTGTCGAGGGCCGTGCGGAGCTTGCCGAAGGCACCCACAGGCACTGCTAGCTCCCCCGGTTGGAGCGGGGGAGCTGGAGAGCTAAAGCTGCAAAGGGCGTACCGCCCATAAAATATATTGGGTATGGCCGGAACGGCCTTTGTAGCGGAGCACGCGACGCTCTCTAGTCCCCCCGCTCTAACCGGGGGGACAAAGCGGTATAATTCCAGAAGCATGAAGATCATCAGATTTACTGACCACGCGGGCAATTGTAATCCTGACGTTTGACTGGACAGTTTTTGGACTACGAGATTGTAGCATTTTCGCTCCGGAGTATCAAATCCATATTTTGGTGTAATTAGCTCTTCCCTCTCCCTGGCGGCTTTGCCGCCCGCGAAGCTCGGTAGCCTCGCCTTCAAAAGCGCCTCGACAGCAGCTTAGCCCCCCGTCAAGAGCACCTCAGATTCCTTTCCTTTAAAAGCAGCAGCAGAAG
>NZ_CBAYMC010000249.1:0-5945 GCF_964826245.1 Armatimonas sp.
TTGAGCGGCGATTTTTGGCTTCGATGCGGCACTTTGCATGCGGGTATTGTACCTGTTATCCACAAGAAAACTCAGGTATCCTACGTGCATGAAAATTACAAAGCTTGAGACATTTCTGGTTCAGCCACGCTGGCTGTTTCTAAAGATCCACACCGATGCAGGGATTGTGGGGCTAGGGGAGCCGCTCCTTGAAGGCCGTGCGGAGACGTGCGCGATGGCTGTCAAAGAGCTAGAGAGCGAGCTGATTGGGCAAGATCCCACCAAGATTATTCATCACTGGCAGGCGATCTACCGGCATGCGTTCTATCGTGGTGGCGAGATCTTGACCAGCGCGCTCTCCGGAGTGGAGCAGGCCCTCTGGGACATCAAGGGCAAGGCGCTGGGTGTGCCTGTTTATGAGCTACTCGGCGGCCCGACGCGCGATAAGATTCGTGTCTATTCCCACTGTGGCCTGGGCGATGACCCGGAGCAGAGTGCGGCCAATGTTCGGGCGAAGCTCGCGCAAGGCTACACCGCGATCAAAACTGGCGTTTCCGGAGGCCGTCCTCCGCGCATGATCGAGACACCAGGCTTTGTTGAGACCGTCCGCGACAAGTTCGCCGCCATGCGCGAGGCAGCGGGCCCCGACATTGATATCGCGATTGATTTTCACGGGGCCGTGCCACCCGCCACGGCGATGCTGCTGATCAAGGCGCTGGAGCCGTATCAGCCGATGTTTATTGAGGAGCCCGTGAACTGTCAGTACGTGGATATTCTGGCGGACATGGCAAAAAAGACCCACATTCCGATCGCAACGGGCGAGCGCCTCTTCACCAAGTGGGCATTTCGTGAGGTATTGGAAAAACGCGCCGCTGTGATCTTGCAGCCCGATATCTCCCATGCAGGTGGCATCTTCGAGCTGCGCCTGATTGCGGGCATGGCGGAGGCCTACTACGCGGGGATCGCGCCGCACTGCCCGCTCGGCCCCATTGCCTTTGCGGCCAGCTTACAATTGGACGCTAGTATCCCGAACTTTCTGATTCAGGAGCAGGTCAACATGGGCGAAGGCTATTTAAAAGAGCCCTTCGTCCCCGAGAATGGCTACGTCCCACTTCCCAAAAAGCCCGGTCTGGGAATCGAGCTAGACGAAGATGCCATCGCCGAAAAACTCGGCCACGACTGGAAACCTCCGCACCTCTACGACGAAGATGGCTCTGTCTGCGATTGGTAATATTGCGCGAGGCTATGAGCCGTGATAAGATGACCGTCTGTGTGTGCGGCGCGGAGTGATCCGCGCCGTTTTTACGCCGTCTAAAATTTTCGGAGTGAGTAGAGAAAAATGAAGCGAACTTTCCAGCCTAAGAACCGCCGCCGTCTGCGCGTGCATGGCTTCCGTGCCCGTATGCAGACCCCCACGGGTCGTCGTGTGCTCAGCAGGCGTCGTCAGCAGGGGCGACATGCTCTGACGGTTTTTGCCCACAAGCACTAGCTTAGATAAGACGCTCTTGTTGTCTTCCTAAAAATGTTGCCGCGTGCCCAACGGCTTGTCCGTACACGGGATTTTCAGGTAACCTACCAGAGGAGGCGTCGGATGGATCATCCGGCGCTAACACTCTATGTAGGGCGTCTGCATGAGGGAACGCCTCGGCTTGGTTTTGTCGTATCAAAGAAGGTAGCAGGCAAGGCGCACGACCGGAACCGGGTTAAGCGTCGCCTTCGGGCAATCTGTTTGCCTCTCTTGCCACGGTTGGGAAGCTGTGATCTGATACTTGTGGTTCGTACCCCGGCGCTTGCGCTGGCGTTTACCGAGCTCCAAGTGGCTGCTGTGCAACTTTTCCAGCAGGCAGGGGTCTTGAGGGACAGTGACTCGCAAGAAGGACACGACGAGCGATGAAAACAGGGCGCAGGCAGAAAACACGAACCAAGCTCCAAGAAGTTTCTTCTCTCCTCTCCGAGGGGACGCAGATCCTCTTTCTGGGGCTGATTCGTGGCTACCAGCGTGTTTCTCGCTACACTCCTTCTACCTGCCGGTTCACCCCCTCTTGCTCCGAGTATGCCGCACAGGCCATTCAGGCCTACGGCCCCCTCCGAGGGAGCTGGCTGGGCATGAAGCGTATCTGTCGTTGCCATCCGTTTCATCCCGGTGGCCACGATCCTGTCCCCGGACTCGCTCCCTCAAACGAAGGATAAGACTGAAGTGACCCTTTCCCGACACGTCTCCACTTTTCTAGCCCTAGCGCTCTTGACGCTCACCCTGCTCTTCGGGGCGGGGTGTGGCCCCAACTATGTCGTTCCAGACACTCCTGCACAGGCCATCGTCGCCGCCGAAGCGAAGGTAAAAACTGCTGAAGAGGCTCAGAAGAGTAAGTCCACTCAAGAGGCTGCTCTCTGGCAGGAAGCCGCGGGGTTCTATGGAGCCGTTGCCAATAAATTCATCACCCAGCCTGAGGGGATGAAGGCCGCCGTGGTCGCTGCAGACCTGAGCATTGCCCATCTCAAGAACGACTACCAGGCTTGGGTTCAGCTCAAACAACAAGTGCGCCAAGTGGCGAAGGTCGAGAGCCCTGAAAAAACTGCCCTCGTGGAAAAGCTAGATGCACTTGGCCTCAAGATGGACAAGGACAACTCGAAGGGAGTTGCCTACAAGATCATGGATGGGCTGGTCAATCTCTGTGGAGGTAACCCCGAAGGCTCACCGGTTATTGCGATCTTTGTGATTGCCATCTTTGTGGCGATTATCATGTGGCCGCTTCAGCTCAAACAATACAAGTCTTTCAAAGAGCTTGCGAAGTACCAGCCTGAGATCAAGAAGATCCAGGAGCGCTACAAAGAAGATCCGATGCTCATGCAGCAGAAGATGGGCGAGTTCAACCGACAGCACGGCGTTAATCCGATGCAGGGCTGCTGGATGATCATTCCCCAAATGGGAATTTTCTTTGCGATGTTCCAGCTCATCCAGAGCTACCAGTTCCATTTCAACAACACGCACTTTCTTTGGATCAACCAGGCAAATGGCCTCGCGAGTCTCCAGTGGCCGTCGCCTCTCACGGGCGCGGTTGCCCATCACTTAGGGGAGCTGGACATTCTGCTCCTACTGCTCTATGCCGTTGCGCAGTTTCTTCAGTCCAAGCTCCTGCCCCCTCCGACCGACCCCACACAAGCAGAAGTGCAGAAGGCCATGACGACTTTCATGCCGGTCATGTACTTCATGTTCATGTTCAATAGCCAGGTGTCGTCGGCCTTTGTCCTGTACTACTTTGTCTCGACGCTCCTAGGAATGCTGCGACAGTTCTTGATGAACCGCATGACCAAAGACGAAGGGACTGGCCCCGTCGTACTGGCAGCGGAAGGCACTTCAGGGGATAATGCCAAATCGGGTGCGAGTCTGGCAGCAAATCCGAAGCTAATCTCGCCCAAAAATCAGAAGAAGAAATAGGAGTAGATGATGGAGGATCTCAAGGCGCAGGTGCTGGAGTTTGCTCAGGGCTTTGCCGAAACCACGGGGCTAGACGTGACGGCGGAGATTACGCGGGACGAGCCCGAGGGCGTGCTGATTGGTTTCCAGGGAACGGACGCCAAGCAGCTCATCGGGCGGGGCGGTCAGGTTCTCGATGCGCTTCAGGTTATCGCGATCAATAGCATCATGGGGCAGGGCCGTGGACGACTTCGCGTCACTTTTGACGCCGATGGCTACCGTTTGCGCCGCGAGAAGATGCTCACGGACATGGCCAACGAGCTTGCCGATCAAGTGGCCTCGACAGGTCAAGAGGCCGTGCTAGACCCGCTGCCGCCTCTTGAGCGCCGTATCGTCCACCAGGTCCTCACCGAGCGCACCGACATTCAGACCTACTCGGAGGGTGAAGAGCCTAATCGCTATATTGTGATTGCGCCAAGGCAGTAGACCTCGATGCCCACTTCCCTCACCGACGAGGTCCTCACGCACTGCCGCGCCACGCTCGCTTCCGACCCCGTGGCGCGGATCGCTCGTAATGCAGTCGCTAAGACCGCGATCAAAGCCGTCGCGCTGAACCGGGATGCGGTCACGCGGCTGACGCACACGTACTCCCACTCCGTTTTGACGGGCAAGACCACCGCACAAAATGCTTCAGGCCGCTGCTGGCTCTTTGCGGGTCTCAATCTTTTCCGCACGCAAATCGCGGAGACACTGGGCGTGGAGGACTTCGAGCTCTCGCAGAACTACCTGATGTTCTGGGACAAGCTGGAGAAGGCAAACTACTTTCTCGAAAATATCCTCGCCACTCTCGATGAGCCCGTGGGCAGCCGACTTCTGGACTGGCTCTGTGCTAGCCCGCTTCAAGATGGTGGGCAGTGGGACATGTTTGCCGCGCTGGTAAAAAAATATGGCGTCGTTCCCAAAGAGGCCATGCCCGAGACCGAGAGCTCGTCGCGCTCCGCTGACATGAACGCGCTCATGACCCTCAAGCTACGTCAGGCCGCCGGTGAGCTACGTGCGACCCATAAGGCGGGAGCTAGTGAGGCCGAGCTACGCATGCAGAAAGATGCGCTCGTGCCAGCACTCTACCGGATGCTGGTGACGCATCTGGGCGAGCCGCCCACCGAGTTTTTGTGGCAGTGGCGTGATAAAGACAAGAACTTCCACCGCGACGGCGTGCTTACCCCACAGCAGTTCCGGGAAAAATACGTTACGACGGAGCTTGACGAGCTAGTTTGCCTGATCCACTGTCCCCAAACCACCAAGAGCTACAACACGCCCTACACGATTGCCTATCTCGGAAACGTCGTCGGAGGGCAGCCGATTCAGTACCTCAATGTCGAGATGGCAACTCTCAAGGCGGCGACCCAGGCAATGATCCAAGATGGCAAGCCGGTCTGGTTTGGCTGCGATGTCGGCAAGCAAATGGATCGTGATCTTGGTTTGATGGACCTAGAACTCTTTGAATACGAGCTGCTCTACGGAACCAGCCTTGGTATGGACAAAGCCGCACGCCTCGACTACGGCCAGAGCCTGATGACCCACGCCATGGTGCTCACCGGCGTAGATCTCGATGAGGACAATCAGCCGCGTAAGTGGCGGATTGAGAACTCCTGGGGCGAGCAGGGTGGCGATAAGGGCTTCATGGCCATGACCGACTCCTGGTTCGATGAGTACATGTACGAGGTGGCGGTGGAGAAAAAATATCTTTCCCAAGAGCTCCTTGCGCTGCTCAATCAGTCCCTTGTCCCGCTAGATCCCTGGGATCCCATGGGATCGCTCGCTTTGGCAGACTAGCCTGATAGAATAAAGATTCTAAACAAAATCTGGAGGAAACTTTCTTGTCGATTCTCGTGGTGGGTGGCGCGGGCTACATTGGCTCTCATGCTTCCTTGTATCTAAAGGAAAGTGGCCATGAGGTGGTCATTCTCGATAACTTCGAGCTAGGGCACCGCAAGGCCGTTAAGATTCTGGACGTGCCCTTTGTCTATGCCGACTATGGCGACAGTGCTGCCGTGGGAAAGGCGATCCGTCAGTACAACGTGGATGCGGTGATGCACTTTGGGGCCTATGCCTCGGTGCCGGACTCCGTGGCTGACCCACGCAAGTACTACGAAGGCAATATCACCAAGGGCCTTGCGCTTCTGGGGGCGATGCTGGACAACGGGGTGAAGCACCTGATCTTCTCGTCGAGCGCCGCGACGTTTGGTGAGCCGCAGACTCTCCCCATCCCTGAGGATCATCCGCAGAAGACTACCAACCCCTACGGCGAGACCAAGCTCATGTTCGAGCGCATCTTGAAGGACTACGAGCACGCCTTTGGCCTCACCAGTGTCAGCCTGCGCTACTTTAACGCCGCGGGTGCCGACTCCCAGGGCCGCCTTGGCGAAGACCACAGCCCCGAGCAGCACGCCCTGCCACTTCTTTTAGACACCGCACTGGGCCGGAGAGAAAAGTTCTTCGTCTACGGCACCGACTGGGACACGCGCGATGGAAGCTGCCTGCGTGACTT
>NZ_CBAYMC010000250.1:0-5940 GCF_964826245.1 Armatimonas sp.
CTAGCCTTGTTGGTTTCGGTTCAAGCACGGTGGTCAATTTCCCCACAAACTTCCAGTTCAATATTGCAAATGCCGCAGGTACATCAACAGGAACTAATGATGTAACTCTGGCGTTTGACATAAATGGTGTGACAGTTACGGGTATTGTGGTACCAGTAAGCTACAGCGTTACAACTATTTCTGTTGCCTTTACAGGAGCAACCATTCCATTTACGGCGGGTGATAAAAACTTTAGTTTTCGTTTCTCGGGTAATAATAGTGTTCCTGCAACAGGGTCAGCGCAAAACGTAAACTTGCCAGGAGTACTAACGCTTGTTAGCGCTTCAGCAGCTCCAGAGCCGGGAACCCTCGCACTCTTTGGCCTTGGAGTTGCACCTATCGCTGTTGCGATCCGTCGCCGCCGGAAATAAGCTAAAGCTTCTTTCATTTCTCTCAAAAGCCGAGTGTTTTGCACTCGGCTTTTTTGTGCATTTTATGATCTCTGTTAATCCACAAGAACTTAATCTAATTGCCACGCTGTTCTCAGGTCAAATGTTCCGCTGGCAGCTTGATGAAGAAGGCTGGTGTATGGGAGCTGTGGGAGAGCATGTCCTTCGGCTAAGGCAGCAAGGGCGCCTTGTGGAGTTTACAGGAGCCGACGAGAGTTTTGTGCGCTCTTTTCTTCGTCTCGACGATCTCTCTCTGACAGAACAAGCGCGTCGTTGGTGCGCCCTTGATCCCCTCTTTGCCAAAGCCTGGGAGGGCCAGTCGGGCTTGCGAATCCTACGGCAAGACCCCCAGGAGTGCTTTTTTTCGTTTCTCTGCGCCGCGGTCGCTCCCATTGCCCGTATTCGCAAGATGCTGGAGGCCGTCTGCGACGAAGCGACAGGTGACCCGTTTGGGCAGTTCCCAACTCTGGAGCAGCTGCTCACTCTTAGGGAGAGCCGCCTGAGGGAGCGTGGGCTTGGCTTTCGGGCGGAGCGCGTGGTGCTCGCCGCCCGTAAGCTCGCTGAAAAGCCCGACGGCTGGCTGGAGTCGCTTCGGGGAAGACCTCTTGTGGAAATTGAGGCAGAGCTGACGCAGTTTCCGGGAATTGGCCGCAAGATCGCCGATTGCATTGCGCTGTTCTCGCTCGATGCCGATTCAGCGGTACCCGTGGATACGCACATCTGGCGCATCACGAAAACACACTACGCCCCCGAGCTTTCCGCGCTCTCGCTCACACCTGCAAACTACGAGCGGGCGAGTGCTGCCTTTCAGCGCAAGTTCGGACCCTACGCAGGCTGGGCACAGCAGACACTCTTCTATCAGCAGGCGGTAAAATAGATCACCCCCGCTCTAACCGGGGGGAGCTAATTATGGATATTTTTCTCTACAACACCCTCAGCCGCACCAAAGAGCGCCTTGTGCCTCTTGTTCCTGGACAGATCGGAATCTACACGTGTGGGCCGACGGTCTACAACTACGCGCATATTGGGAACTTACGCACGTTTCTTTTTGAGGACTTGCTGGTGCGAATGCTGCGGCTCTGCGGCCTGAACACCACGTGGGTGATGAATATCACCGATGTGGGTCATCTGACCAGCGATGAGGATCAGGGCGATGATAAGATGGCCATCGCAGCTCAGCGTGAAGGAAAAGATCCTTGGGCGATTGCGGAGTTCTATACTCAGGCATTTCTCAGCGACATTGACCAGCTTAATATCGCCCGCCCCGACTTTCTCCCCCGCGCCACAGATCATATCCAAGAGATGATCGCAATCAATAGAACGCTAGAGGAGAAAGGCTACACCTACACCACACCCGAGGCGCTGTACTTCGACACCAGCAAGTTCTCTGACTACGGAAAGCTCGCTCGCTTAAGATTAGATGAGCTAAAAGTGGCGGCCCGCGACGATGTGAATGTGGATCGTGGCAAGCGTGGCCCTGCCGACTTTGTGCTCTGGTTCTCTAACAAGCCCAATCACATCATGAAGTGGGAGTCGCCTTGGGGCGTAGGCTACCCTGGCTGGCATATCGAATGCTCCGCGATGAGCATGAAGTATCTGGGGGAGACCTTTGATATTCACTGCGGGGGTAACGATCATATCAATATCCACCACACCAACGAAATTGCCCAGTCCGAGTGCTGCACGGGGCACACGTTCGCCAATATCTGGATGCATACCGCATTTCTCACCCTGGGCCGCGACAAGATGAGCAAGAGCAGCGGAGGCTTTCTCACCGTCAAGGTTCTCACAGACTCCGGCTACGATCCGCTGGCCTACCGCTATCTCTGCCTGCAAGCGCACTACCGAAGCGAGCTGGAGCTGAAGTGGATCTGGGACGACGAGAGCGCAAAGACAGGACATGCGGCGAACCTAGACACAGCAGCAGCGACCCTTAAGCGCCTCTACGAGCGTGTGGCACGGGCAGACGACGAACCACTGTCGATCCAAGTTGCCTTCGATGCCGCCGTTGTGGATGTTTTTGGAGCCCTCGCCGACGACCTCAATGTCCCCCGCGCCGTTGGTCTGCTGCACTCCTACGACTCCCCGCGCCTCTGGAGGCACTTCGATGCGGTTCTGGGGCTAAAGCTTGAAGAGCGCGCAGTCAAGACCGAAGAAGTGGCCGTAGACGTGCCGGAAGACATCCAGGCACTCGTGGACGAGCGCCAAGCCGCCCGCAAGGCCAAGGACTTCGCACGCTCCGACGTGATCCGCACCCAGCTCGCCGAGCTCGGCTGGGAGCTCGGCGACACGCCACAGGGCGCGAAAGTCACACGCAAATGAGCCCCTTAAGTGTAGAGCAACGAGCTGCCTTCGACCGCGATGGCTTTTTGCTTATCCCTGGCCTCATCCCTGACGAAATCGCCGCCAGAGCCGAGGCCGCAGTCTGGGAGAAGCTCGAAGCCGATCCATCTGATCCGAGCACCTGGGAAGGTAAGCCCGTCGGCTCGGGCCACGACTCGCCTAATGTCACTGCGATCTTCACGCTTGAGATGGCGCGGCTCGTAGACGAGCTTTGTGGTGAGACTCAGCCAGACTGGCAAGCGCCACGCTCTGCATTTGCCATCAATATCTTTCCTCAGGCGGGGCCATGGGCGCACCACGGGCCGCACATTGACCACGCACTGGAAAGGGATAACTTTCAGGTCTTTCCACGACCAATGCGCCTCGCTTCTCTTCTCTATCTCACGGACTGCAAGCGCGAGGGTGCTCCGACTGTGGTCTGGCCCGGCTCGCACAAGAAAATTGAGGCGTTTGCCAAGAGCGATCCTGAGCGCTTTAAGCGTATGTTCACACTCAACAACGCACTAGGAGAGCTGGATCTGGGCGAGGGAATTCAAGTCGAGGGCAGGCGCGGCGATGTCTTGTTTTACCACTATCTTTGCGCCCACTCCGGCAGCCGCAACACCCGCGACTACCCGCGCTTTGCCATTGCCCATAAGTGGTAAATAAACAATGAAGCAAACCGACGAAGAACAGATGTCTGGGCTAGTCGCCTTCGCATCCCAGCAAACGAACCCATTTGGTGCTCGGATCGTCCGCACTGCCACGGGCGAAGTCTTAATCGAGGTTGCGAACCGGGTAAGTGAAGACATAGACCCCTCTGCCCATGCGGAGCTTCGCGCCGTGCGCCTTGCCTGCCAGAAGTTAGAGAGCCTCTCACTAGCAGGCTATACGCTCTACACGACCTGCGAACCCTGCCCCATGTGCATGGCAAGTGCTCTCTGGGCACGCCTGGATCGGGTTGTCTATGGGGCGACAATCGACGATGCCGCCAAGCACTGCTCTCAGATCTATGTCTTCGCACAAGAGCTCACCCAGCGCAGTGACTTTACGACCGTGGTGCATGGCCCCTGCCTGCGCCCCGAGTGCTACGCTCTCTTTACCCGGCTCATGCCTGCATAAGAGTTATCCACAGCTTGTGGATAACCTGTGGATAACTCGCTCAGATACGGGCGAAACGACTCTCTAGTGCGGCGGATTCCGTGGCAACTTGAGTGGCGCGAATCTCGATATCGGGCTCCTCTTCAAACGGAAGAAGGCTGGCAAGGCGCTCTAGCTCTGCACGAAGCTCGGTGTAGATCGCTTCCGCCTCGGTCTTTGTTTTGCGACCGACGGTGAGAAAGAGCCAGCCGCCGTAGAGCTGTGCCGTGACATAGAAAAGAGGGTCGTCTATACCTTTCTGCTCCAGCGTGATACGCGCTTGCGCATCTTCGGGCTCCAGCGGGTCGCCTAGCTCTTCATCGCGCTGGATATAGCCACCCTCAATCCCCGGCCTCCCCAGGTTACGCCCACCCTCAGTGGAGTACCAAAGGCTCTCCGTAAGTTCATCGTCTTCCATGTCTTCCATCTGCCGCTAGTCTATCACTCAGATCCATTATTTGCGGCGATGGCCCTGGTTCTCAAACCAGTCTTTCAGGTTGAAGAGCCACTGTGTCAAGCGATTCGCATCGTAGCTGAAGAACCACCACCAGCGGGAGCGTCCCCCATCTGTATCAAGGAGGGGGCCTTCATCGTGCAACGTGCTACTCTCGCCATCTTCCCAGCTCACCGGACGGCGCCACCAGAACAGAAGCGCGAGCACTGCCACCGTTGCCAGACCGATCGCTATCCAGAAACTTGTCATGGCCTATTTTACCAGCGCCAGAACTTGAGTGAGAGAGTATCGCAAAACCAGCGGAGCCAGGAGAAAGCGGAGCCAGGAGAACTCGACCGTGAGACGCTCCCCATGATCCACCATCGGGCCTTCGCCATCGCGCCAGTGCGGCGGCGTCAAGAGCCAGCGCAAGACGACAAACAAGAGCCATACGATCACGCACACGCGGATCGCGCCCCAGAGCACAAAGGCATATCGGTTACGGCTCCGAAGACATTTCACCAAAAATATGGGCGTAGCGGGTGGGGTTCTGGAAAATTTTCTGAAAGAGTCGCATGAGCTGCGCACCGTGGGCACCATCGGCATAGCGGTGGTCGAAGGTAAAGCTAATGGTCATGCACTCGGCAATAATAATCTGATCCTTCTCCACAATCGGCTTCTTGACGGTCTTGCCCATCCCTACCATCAAGGGGCAGCGGCAGTACGGCGAGAGCGGCACCAAGCCATTTTCCAGTCCGAGCGGCCCGAAGTTGGAGATCACAAAAGAGCCAAACCGATCATCAGGAATCCCAAAAGCGCGGAGTGAGAGATTGAGGGTGTACTGAAAGAAGCTCTGGGTGCGCATCAGGATGCGAAGAGGCAGAGCGGGAAGGCTCGCCACCACTTTGTCCGTGCGAGCAGTCACTTCGTCGGTGCCCTTACGGAGCGCCTCAACCGCCTCCTGAGAAACTTTTGCCAGCTCCCCAAGGCTCGCACGCCCAACATCAGGCAGGGTGAACCCCGAGAGATCGAGCGAGCCCTCCCCTTTGAGCAGCGTGGTGACGTAGGCATCGGTGCGCTCACGACGATACAGATTCCCCTGGCGCAGAATATGATTGAGCTCTGGGTTCTTCTCCAGACAGTGCGCCAGAATCTTAGCCACAAAGTGTGTCATCGTCGGACGCACCTCTGAGACATAGCTCTTCAGAAATGCCTCCGCATCTGCGACGGGCAGGTCCACCCAAGCATAGGTGCTCGGATCCACCGGACGGTTCCAGCTCGAAATCGCGATCTTGCGGTAAGTGGTCAAGCGCTGCGTCGCGCCAAGCTTCAAGTGTTTCATAGCGCCTATAGTAACGCAAAATGTTGTTGTATAGCGCAGGGCTTTTGGCTCAATTTATCAGGACAATAGTCCCAGACGATACAGTCCTGCCTAAAAAAAAGTCCGCAGGGGAGTCTGTCACGCACTAGGAACGGGACTCGGGGAAAGTGGCGTGATACTGCCACAGCAAAGGCAAGTGCGGGAGGTTTTTCTTTGCTTTCTAGCAGACCCTGATGCCTACGTGCGGGAGTGGGCAGCGTTCTATATCCACTGCGAGCGCAGTAGCCTCGACTCCC
>NZ_CBAYMC010000251.1:0-5843 GCF_964826245.1 Armatimonas sp.
GCTTTCATCAGTTTTATGTTCTTTCCTGCCTGTATTATACGACGGAATGGGCTAAAATCGTTCCCTCTATGCAAAGGCCCACAAGTGAGACACCGCTCCTACAACTTGGTTGCAGCTGCATCCAGGGCACGCAAGCACTCCCGTGCGGCCTCACGTACGCGGGGTGCAGGAGATTCAAGATAGAAAGTTGCCATCTCCGTCGCGCCTGCCTCATGCGCACTTCCCAGAATCAGTAAGATCGCCACAATGGCATCCTCGGTGATCCCTCGCGTGAGGCACAAAGCCAAGTACTCGCGTTGTGCCGTCAAGAGAGCCTGTGCCTCGGAGACTGTCATCCGGGGCAGGAGGCGTGCCAATGCCTCGCTCTCTGCCTGCTCCCAAGCTAGACGATCTTCCTCTTTCTCCATATACGGAACTTGCCGTGCGGCTTCTAGGAATTTGGGTACCAAACGAACTTCATTTACTCGTTCTAAGAGCCCCACAAGCGCCATTGTCGCATTTTGCTGTAGCAGAAGACTCTGAGACGGGCTAGTTATCTTCTCTATGTACCACCAGAACGCAACGAGTGCCTCCCATAAAAAAAACATCGTCCAAGCAAAATATTTTCCACGAATCAGCCAGGCCAAAGGCATTAGCACTATGGGTAACACAAAGGCCCTGCGCCTGGACGTCTGTTGCGATCTCTTCATTTCAGTCCGCAAAAGCCCAGTCAGCGCTTCCAAAGCCTCCCCAGTTTCCCAGCCTTCCGTGGCACGCTCAGGAAACGCCCAGGAGTGGCTGAGGCGTTCGCGAAGCTGTTCTTGCCGAGTAGTGGCATTATCTGAAGCACTTGACGCGGCAAGCGGCTTTTGGATCATCCGGCACGCTCCAAACAGCGCAAGCACTCTTCAGCGGCTTCCCTCACGGTCTCGCTTTCGTCGGGGTTGGTGACGAGGCGGCGGGCGTAGGGCTTGACGAAGATATCGCCTGCGGTTCCTAAGGCTAATAAAAGCGCGATCTGGAGCGCCTCACCAGGCCACTCGTCTTTTAGGCGTGCACGGAGCCAGCGCCGCTCGTCTTGGGTGAGTGTCTCTAGCTCCTCCGATGTGGCAGTGGCAAGGCGACGAGCAAGAGAGTCGTATGCCCTTCGACGCTCTCTTCCTAGCGATTCGACACTGGCAATCCATGTTCCTAGGGAGATCGTCCGTCCTCCATGCTCCAGCTGCACGAAAAGCTGCTGACGAAGCCATCGGGGACGCTGCGAATAGTCGCGGCCTAAGGAGAGAAGAAAGAAAAAGAAAGCCAGTCCAGTAATCACGCTCATCACACGCATCTCGGCTACCAATACACAAATTAATAGAATCGCAATGGGCAAGATCGCCAGTGCCTGCCAGCGGGCGCGGTGTGGCATTTCCAGAGCACGGTGGAGAGACTCGACGGCGGTTTCGGGCTCTTGTTGAGCCAGCCAGCGTGCAATATCTGCCTCAGTGTCTTTGAGGAGATCAGGTGGGCGATAGAGCTGTTGCTGGCTCATGGTTGTGTGGGGCGTGTGGGAAGCTGCTTTTGCGCCTTGGCAAGCTCACGGGCGAGCGCGGGGGAATCGTCGCTTTTTAGCAATGCCTTAGCGCTCTCATCGCCGTACTTTTCGACAAAGTGGCGTAAATGGAACCGATACCCCTGAAGGGCTAACACGGCATAATCCCGACGGAGGCTCTCGATGAGAAAAGCTTTCCAGCGCAACGTCAAAAAGAGCGTGAGGCGTGCACGAGGTGGCAGATTAGACTTGGCACGGCAGGGATCATCATAGCGCTGCGCCAATGTCAAGGCGGCATGAGGAGGAAGCAAGCACAAGAGTAGAGCAAAACGGGACGTGGCTTGGAGTCCCGTGACAGACTCGGGATAGGTCTCCTCAAGACGCGGATCATCCAGAAACGTCGCCAGTGCAGAGGCATCTAAAGCCGCAAGCGCAGTCCGAAGCGCCTCATTTTCCCAAGCCGCAGGTGCTAGTCCCGACGCAACTGCCTCCTGAACACGCCGAAGCGTATCCACACAAAACGCTTCCCACTCCTGCCAGGCCCGCTCTAGCGACGTTTCCATTTGCCTATTCTAGCGTGAAAATTCATACTTGGCGTGGGTCGTAGAAAAGCCTACAATCTAGGAAGCGATGTTTCAGCTCTAGTTTACTCCCCGATCCGACGACACGATCCAGCCGTACAAATGGACGTATCAGCTGTCGCTGGCGCACATCGAGGGCTGGCGTGATCTGGTCGCATCACGCTTTTGGTTCAGAGCGCACCACACCATGCCCCCCTCAATGCCACGGCAGCGACACTAGACGTTCGTCCACATCCCTGACATCTGATAAAGTAAGCTGTGGACTATTTTTCCTGGGGAATTGGACTCACCAAGCTCGTCTTAGTGCTTGCCAGTGTTGCTTCGGTCGCAATGATTATCGAGCGGCTCTGGACACTACATCGTGAAGGACGTGACGGCGAAGCTCGTGCACGACGTGCTTTTGTCGAGGGCAAGAAGCGCAATAACAGACGCCTTCAAGACTCTGTCGGGCGTGCGGTGACCCTAGAGACCTTGGAGCTTCAAAAAAACCTACCGTATCTGGCGACCATTGCCTCAACGGCTCCGTATATCGGGCTTTTTGGGACGGTACTGGGGATTCTGGATGCCTTTGGAAAGATCGCGCGGGCGGGGGGCGAGATGAACCCGGCGGTGATCTCGGGGAGCATCTCAGAGGCGCTGATCACCACCGCCATTGGGCTCGGTGTCGCCGTACCAGCGGCTATTGCCTATAACTTGCTGCTGGCACGTATCAATGCACTGAGCCTACGGATCGAGAACCGCGCCATGGAGGCGGCGGATAAAGTGAGCGCGAATCAAGAGGGGCAGCCGTGAACGTCGGAGGATCAGGATCATCGGGCCGAGGACGCTACGCCGCGCCACCGCTTGCGGAGATCAATATCGTCCCTCTGGTAGATGTCGTGCTGGTCGTCTTGATTATCTTTATGGTCACCATGAGCTTCAAGAAACCCCAGAAGCCCGATGGCAAAAGCGAGCCGGTTTTCTCTCTGCCCATCACTCTTCCGGCGGCAAGTGCCTCGAAGGCGGGAACGTCGCGTAGCTCGACTCTGGCGTGTGGGGTGGATAAAAACGGGCAGCGCTTTGTCGGCAACCAGCCCGTCACCACCGAGGTACTCTTGCTTAAAGTCCGCGAAGCCGCCAAAGACCCACAAGCCGCCGTGCGCATAGACGCCGACCGGGATGCCCCGTTCCAGAATGTCGTCGAGCTTGTCGAAGCGTGTCAGCTCGAAGGGATCCGAAATGTCCAGCTCCACACGTCCAATCCGCACTAGCGCCGCCCTCGCCCTCTCGCTCGGCCTGCACGCCCTGCTGATCGGCTTCGGTATCCTGTTGGGGCCAGGCTCCCCCACCCAGCCCAAGAGTGCGGAGGTGCGCAGCATTCTTGCACAGAAAAAGCTCGTCCAGCTCACCGAGATCGCCAACCAGCTGGAGGCACTTAAGAAGCAGCCCCTGCAAGAAACGCCGCCACCGCCCTCGGCTGCCCAGGCGCAACAGGCAATGAAAAGAGCGCTCTCGGACAGTCAAGATGCCCGTAAAGCGCTAGGGGCTCTGGAGCAGAGTGTCGGGAAGCCAGAGCTGGCCAGCAGAGCCTTCGAGGCGCTAAAGCAGCGCACCGAGCAGGCGCAAAAATCCCAGGCCGAGGCGTTTCAGGTGCTGGATCAGCGGCTCCAAGCCGCCGTACAAAAACCAGAGGCTATCGCGCTACGGGCTGCCCTCGCCAAACAAGTTGCCGCTCAGCTCGCCACCAAGCGTGCCGAAGAGCAGCAGAGACGCCTACCGCCACAGACCGACAAAGCGGGCCTTGAAAAGGCGCTTTCGCAGGCAAAAGCGGCGCACGACGAAGCCATTAAAGCCCTCGGAGAAGCCAAGCAGGAGCAAGAGCGCGCCCAAAAGTACGAGCGCCGCGCCCAGCAGAGCCAGCTTGCCAAAGCCCTGCGTGGCTCGTCGGGTGAGAGGCTAGATACGATGGAGGAGATCCTGCAGGCGGCGCAGAATGCCTCCGCAAAAGTAGAGGTGCTGGCAAAGTCTCTCGGGCTCCCGGTGGCAGAGAGTCCCCAAGGCGAAGGCAGTGGTGAGCCCGATCTCGACAAGCTTACTGCACGGGCACAGCGCCTGCTAGATCACGCGCAACAGCGCCCTGGGAGCCAGGCGGCGGCGTTTCTGGCGGCGGCGCAGCAGGGCAGCAAGCGTGCGGGAGATCTGACGGGGTTCATGGGCACCTCGGGAAAGCGCGACGGTGGCATTGTCCGGCGACGCGGCCCCGGCGAGCCGCGGGGAGGTTTTGAGACGGCTGCCCCAACCCTTAAGAGCGGCTTCGAGAAAAACGCCGTGGCAGGCCGCTCGCTGACCACACAAACCGGGCCGGGCGTCGGTGGTGCGGAGTGGATGTTCGTGGATAGCTGGTATGTTCTTGGCCCCTTTCCCAACCCGAACCGCCAGAACATCGACACAGCGTTTGGCCCTGAGAAGCTCCTCGACTTAGACGCAAGCTACCCCGGAAAAGACGGCAAGACGATCTCCTGGGCCTTTCACCAAGCGCAGTCCGCCGAGGTTCGCCCGCCCGTCTCTCAAGAGTACGCGGTCTACTACTTCTACACCGAGCTAAGCTTCGAGGAGGCGGGAGATCACTGGATCGCCATCGGCAGTGACGATAAATCCCATCTCTGGCTCAACGGCCAGACGGTCTGGGTCAGCTCGACCAACCTCAAGGGCTGGCAAGCGGGCGAGGGCCTGCGTCGGGTTCACTTTCAGAAAGGCAAGAACCGCCTGCTCCTCAGAGTCGAAAATGGCTGGCTCGGTGTCGGAGCCTCGCTGGTCATCCGCGTGCGTTAAACCGCCGGTTTACAGCTCGAACAAGCTCATCTGCTGCTTGGCATCTTCGGCGGCCTTGCGTTTTGCGCCAACAAGGGGCTTGGGACAGAGCTTCTCAAAGTCCTCCCCGATAGCGGCCTCTAAGCGGCTGGCAAACTTGTAGAGCTTGGTCTGGTAGTACTCGATGTCTTCGTCTTGGTTGTAGTTGTCGGCGGTAACAAGCGCTTTGTCGCCCTCGCGCTGGTAGATAATCGCATAGTCCCCCACGGTCAGGCCCACCATCGCTTCGGCGTTGCGCTTCTTGGCATCGCTAGTGAAGGTCTTATCCGTGACGCGCTCGCGGCGGGAGATCTGCTCGATACCAAGCGTGCGGTTCTCGATCGCCTCTAAGAGCTCTTTGTAGCGCGCCGAGAGCCCGGCTCTATCATCAGCGAGGAGAAAGTCCACGGCTTCGTAGAGGAATTTCTTGCCGAACTTCTCATCGGCGCGCGAACGGAGGCTAGAGCCTTTGAAGGTCTTCTTGCCCTCGTAGCTCACCAGCACGTAGTTCTTGGCCTTGAGCGAGAGCATCACTTCGTAGCGGCCATCAAAGGCGAGCCGGATTCCCTCAGGGAGCGTCGCGCCGATCTCGCCGATAAAGGCTTCCTCAACATCGAGGCCCGAGATTCCCGCAGGCGGCTGAAAATAAACGCCGTCAGTGTCGATCTCAATCACGGTCGCGCCACGGGTTTCCAGTTCCTCCGCGATCTGCTTGACGATCACCTGGCCAATCTCGGTCACTTTGGCGGCGGCGGTGTAGTCGTTGAAGTAGAACGGTGCGCCTAGATAGCCATAAAACGAGTTGATGAGCAGCTTATAGGAGCCCTGGAGGCCATCCCAGTAGGCCGAGGCGATCTGGTTCTGGGTGGCTTCGTACTCTTTCGCTTTTCGCTTTGCCATCAGGCGGCGGCGGGTCAGCT
>NZ_CBAYMC010000252.1:0-5839 GCF_964826245.1 Armatimonas sp.
GAGGTGAATGCCACCAACGCGCTCGACAACCAGTTCTTCAGCCACTTCTACCCGCGCCCCATGCTCGGCCAGGTGCTTCTGGACAACCTGAACTTGGCAACAGGCAGCACGGAGCGCTTCGGCGACTTCCCCACCGATACGCGTGCCACACAGCTCTCCCTGCCCAGCGGCTCGTTCTTCATGGACTGCTTTGGCCGCTCCCAGCGCGAGTTCCTCGCCGAGCTTGAGCCCAAGAACGAGCCGACCTTGGTGCAGGTGCTCCATGTCTTAAACTCGCCCTACGTGGACCAGAAAGTTCGCGCTGGCAACGGAACCGTGGCCACACTCCTCCGTGATAAAACGCTCGCCAACGACGCGCTGATCAAGCAGCTCTACCTACGCACCCTCAGCCGTCTCCCCGATGCCAAAGAGCTCGCCGCCGCCCTTGCCCACCTCACCACCAGCCCCAAGCGCGACGAAGCCGTGCAAGATCTCATGTGGGCCCTGATCTCCTCTCGAGAGTTCTACTTCGTGAGCTAAATATCTATGTCAGCGACAACTTTCTCACTGGATAGGATGGTCAGCGCTGTGGAAAAAGTAAAGGCGCGACTCTTGCGTGCCGCAGAGGCACTCGATAATGCCGGTCTCGCCTACGCCGTTGTCGGGGGGAACGCCGTCGCCTCCTGGGTCTCTTCCGTAGACGAAGCCGCGGTTCGCAATACGCAAGATGTGAACATGCTACTTCGGCGCGGCGATCTGGAAAAGGCCAAAGTGGCGCTGGAGGCAGTTGGTTTTATCTTTCGACACGTCCGCGGCATTGATATGTTCCTCGATGGCCCCGATGCCAAAGCCCGCGACGCGGTGCACATTGTCTTTGCCAATGAGCGAGTCGTTGACACGGATATCCTGCCACACCCCGACGTATCCGAATCTGTCCGAGCCGACCGATTTCAGGTGCTCTCGCTCGAAGCATTGGTGCAGATCAAGCTCACGGCCTACCGCGACAAAGACCGGGTGCATTTGCGTGACTTGATTGAAGTGGGACTGATTGACGAAACTTGGCCGACAAAGTACCCACCGGAGCTTGCCGCGCGCCTGCAACTGCTCTTAGACGATCCCCATGGATAAACAATGATACCAGAACTTGTCTGGGGAGACATTTGTGAGGAGCCTGTTGAGGTGATCGTGAACGCCTGGAATCGCAATATCATCCCGTGGTGGCTGCTCTTGCCGCAAGGTGTCTCGGGGGCGATCAAGAAGCATGCGGGCTTTGGGCCGTTTCAAGAGCTGGCACGTTTCGGGCCGATGCCGCTGGGAAGTGCGCGTCTCACCACGGCGGGACGGCTTCCCCATAAAGGCATTATTCATGTCACCGGGATCAGCATGCTCTGGCAAGCGTCGGAGTTCTCAATCCGTGAGTCGGTGAAGAGTGCGATGCAGATTGTGGAAGAGAAGAAGTTCGGGTCAGTGGCGTTTCCCGTGATCGGGGCGGGTTCAGGCAGCTTTAACACAGAGCGTGCACTGCAGATCATGCTCGCGACGCTGGAAGATATCTCGACAACGGCCACAGTTCGCATCGTGCGCTACAAAAAATAAAAACCGGGGCAGAGTCTCTGCCCCGGTTCTTACAGCAGCTTAGTTGCCGCCGTCTTTCTTCTTTTTCTTCGCGCCGCCTGCCGCAGCCTTCTTCATCTCCTCGAACTTCTTCTTTTGCTCGGGAGTCAGCACGTCCTCGACGGACTTCATGAGGTTCTTGGTGAGCTCCATCATCTTAGTGCGCTTTTCTTTAGGCTCGGTGACATCTGCCAGCTTCTTGCGCTCGTCGGTCATGGTCTTGAACGCGGGCTTCAGTTTGTCCATCTGCTCCGTTGTAAGGCCAAGCTCTTTCTCAAGAGCCTTGGGGTTCATTCCCCCGCCACGCCGCTGGCCCTTACCACCCTCTTGGCCCGGTTTGGCATCGCCACCCTTACCTGGTTTGGTGTCCTGAGCGAAAGCAGATGTCGCGACAAGCGCCAGTGCAGTGGCAAAGAGCATCGAAAAACGGTTAAGTTTCATTTTTTGGTTCCTTTCGAAGCACCTTAGTGCGTTCTGCCCTCTCAGACGCAAGGCTTTAGAGAAGGTTCAAACACGCGATTGTGAAAAATTTGGTAGAATGCTGCCTATGGCCACACGGCAACAACGTAGCATTAAATCCAAGTCTCGCTCCCGCACCACGCTTTTCTGGCTCCTCTTCGTGATTCTCTTGATTGGTTTAGTCTTTTATTTTGGCTTTATCAAGGTTGACTGAGCCGCACGTGCCGAATGGTCTCTCCGTCTCCTCCACTGAAGCTATAAGTCAGGTGCACCGAGCCATCCGATGCCTGCAGTAGCGACGGATACGACTTGCTTGCTTTCTCGCCCTCATCAACGTGCATCGTGCCAATCCAGTGCTTACCTTCGTCTTCCGAGTACGAGAGCGCAAGCTGGTGGCGCCCGTCTTCGGTGTCGTTGTAGCACAGAAGCCAGCGCCCATCGCGCAGCTTAAGGACATCTACGCTCGAGCCGGGATTGAGGAGCTGGTTGTGGGTGGCGACCGTCCAAGTCAGCCCATTGTCCCTCGACTCACTCACGAGCATCCGCTGTGGCGCGGGGCCGTTGTTGCGACAAAATGCCACGATCACACCATCTTTGCGCCGCACTAAGCTGGGCTGAACCGCTCCCGGCCCGATCAGCGGCTTGGAGCAGCTCCAAGTCTGCCCCGCATCTTCGGTGATGGCGACCAGCGAGAAGTTATAGCCATCGGAGTAGAGTGGCAGGAGCATTCGCTTGCCCTCAATCAGTGGCTTGCAGCGCCCCATCCAGCCCATCCGCCGCTTGAGCTTATTCTCCGCCATCGCCAGCAGCTCCCCGCGGTACTTCTCCAGCTCAGGATAGGTCGCCAGCACTTCTGGCAACTTGGCACGCACCTCGGCAGGAAACTCATCATCGCCTGGCTTGAGCGGCACGACTCCAGAATCGTCCCACTTCCCGATTTTTCGCCCCACTTTGTACTTGAGAAGCGTGCTCTCCCAGTTATTGTCCAGCTGCGTCCCATAGAACAGCCAGAGCCGCCCATCGCCATTAACCGCCAAGACGCAGTTTGTATCCGGAAAGCCCGGCGTGTCGGCCAGCACAAATGGCTTCGACCAGTTCCCTCCCTTGAGAGGCTTGGTCGCTCCCATAATCCGTACATCGTCGGCCTTGCGCTCGCCCGAGCCCATGTACCAGCAGACCAGAAGCTGGCCACGGGGAAACTCGACGATACTGCTGCTATGGCTATGCAGCTTGCCGAGGGGGAAGATCAGCTCAGAGGAATACAGCGTTGTCATGCTCGTATGTTCGTGCGAGGAGTTTAAAATTCCTCGCTGGAGGCGCTACGCGCCGAACGCCCTCCGGGCGGAGGAGTATTATCTTCATTTGTGGCTTCGAGGCTTGGCCACGTAGTTGCGTCTGTATGGTGCGTTTTCTGGTTCTTGATATAAGCAACCGCTCGGCTCATCATGCCCATTAGGATTTTACTTCGCTTCATACCCATAGAACGGGTGAGGCAGGCCATTTCTGATAAAACGACCGAAAAATTCTCTATCTGTCGAAATACGTTTTGGCCTGGAGGGCCTTCGGCGCGTAGCGCCTCCAGCGAGGAATTTTAAACTCCTCGCACGAATCTAACCGCATGGACGATCTCAAGGGCATTGCTGGCCCTCTCCCTCCCTTATTCGCACCAGGCACGACGGCGGAGCTGTGGCGCACGAAGCGTCGCCCGGAGCTGATGAAGCAGTTCACGGAGCTAATGTATGGCGAAGCGCCGCCTGCCGAAGCACCAAAGGTGACCGTGCTGAGCGAGAAGCCCATGGATGGGTTTCTGCTCCGCAACATTCGCCTTCACACCGGGATTCTTGGCCCTGTCTCGCTTCAGCTCACGCTGCCACTGAAGCAGTCCAAGCCCGCGACTACGTTTCTGGCGCTGAACTTCACGGGCAATGAGTCGCTGCACTCAGGCCCGACGGCGTGGAGCTTTGCGGAGGCGGCGAGGCGCGGGTTTGCGATTGCGACGGTCTGCTACGAGGAGCTGGCGGCGGATCGGAAAGAGTCGCCGCTCTATGAGTCCAAGTACCGGGCGGTCTCGCTGTGGGCGTGGGGTTTTTCGCGCCTGGTGGACTGGGCACTGACAGTTCCTGAGATCGATGGCAGAAAGCTCATCGCGCTGGGGCACTCGCGCCTTGGCAAAGCGACCCTCTTGGCTGGCGCACGCGACGAGCGCTTTGCGGCCGTGATCCCCCACCAGTCCGGCACGGGCGGTGCGGCCCCGAGTCGTGGGACGATTGGTGAATCGGTGCAGCGCATCAACACGGTCTTTCCGCACTGGTTCAACGATGCCTACAAAAAGTTCAACGAGCGCACGGGCGACCTACCCTTCGACCAGCACTGCCTGCTCGCCTGTGTCGCGCCCCGCCCGATTCTGCTCTCCAATGCGCAAGACGACACCTGGGCCAACTACGACGGTCAGTATGCACTATTAGATGCCGCACTGCCCGCCTGGAAGCTCCTCGGCGGCGACGAGACGCTTGTACGAAAATTTATGCGCCCCGGAAAGCACGCCATGCTCCCTGAGGATTGGACGGCTTTCCTGGCCTTTGCGGAGAAGCTCTAGGGGTTGATTCGCCTTAGCTCGCTCATCAGGAAGTCAATATTGGTGAACGGATCGCCTGAAGCTCGATGTCCTCGAAGTCGTCGTACGACATCGAGCCACTTTAGGTTCGGATCGGCCTGCGACCAGACATACGAGAGCCGCCCTGCATACAGCGACGCAGTCGCCTTGAGCTTCTCGGTGAGTGTACGGATTGTCGTGACACGCTCCCGCGCCTCAAAGCTCTTGCCAACGCCACTGAGGGCCAGCGCTTCGGCAAACGCCCGCCCCAGCTTGCCGAAATCCTTTTTATCACCCCACTCGATTCCATTCGGAGCCAGGATCTGATCCCACTTCGCGAACTTAATAAGCGCACGGACTCGGGCTTCAAGCCCCTGGCCCACGAGCGCTCGGCTTCTTCGAACCAAAACGAGTGCAAGAGAGCATTGCCCTGATCGAACCACTTTTGGGCCTCGGGGTTCTTGGTGGAGATGGGAAACGGGGTGTCGCCGATGCCTTTAATAACCCAGGGCCGGGTTCGCATGCCGGAGTCAAACGCCGATCCGTGGCTGGAGTGCCCCGGCGTATCATCGGCAAGGCAGATTGAGGAGGTCAGTAGGAGCAAGAAAACCAAGAGTTGACGCATTTGTCATTCTAATACATTCCCCAGCTTATAAATAGTTACTTTTCGGTCAGCGCCTTCTCGGCACGTCAAGGAGCGTGAGCACAAGCGCATCTTGCAAGGCACGCACCGATGAAGCTCCTCCTACGCGGTCGTAGTGGTTCATCAGAATGGAGAAGGCAAGCCGCTCGCCTGCCTTGGTCGTCACGTAGCCCGAGAGCGACGAGGCTCCAGTGAGTGTTCCGGTCTTGGCGCGGACGTTATTCTGCGCGGGCGTCTTCTTGAAGCGGTTCTTCAGTGTCCCATCCACGCCTCCAATGGGCATCGCCGCGCGGAAGTTGCTGTCCCCCGCCCGGTCTCGCAAGATTCCCATCAAGAGCTGCGCCGTGACCAAGTTCATGCGCGAGAGCCCAGAGCCGTCGGCTTGGTAAAAACCCGCCGTGGGAATGCTTCGAGACTTCAGCCACTCACGAACGACTTTCGCACCCTCCGCCGCTGAGCCTGTTTTCCCCTTGATCGCTCCCAGCGTCTTCAAAAAACACTCCCCAAAGAGGTTATCCGAGGGCTTCATAAAGTCTGCCGCGAGCTTGGAG
>NZ_CBAYMC010000253.1:0-5831 GCF_964826245.1 Armatimonas sp.
ATCGAGACGAGGCGGGTGAACCGATCCCCGCTGTGCACGCCCATGTACTGTGCCACCGGGCCGAGGCCGTGGGTGGGGTAGAGGTTGCCATTGCGCTTGATGTGCGGGACGCGCCGCCAGAGCCCCTCGCCCGAGTCGGCGAGCAGCAGACCGCGCAGATCATGGTTGTAGGCCGCTTCTCCATGCACCAAGTCCCCAAAGAGCCCCTTTTTGCACATATTGAGCACCATGCGCTCCGTGTAGCCGTAGCAGCAGTTCTCTAACTGAATGCAGTGCTTGCGGGTGCGCTCGCTGGTATCTACCAACTTCCAGCAGTCGGCTAGCGTCGTGGCGGCAGGCACCTCGACCGCGGCGTGCTTGCCGTGCTCCATCGCGCAGACCGCCATCGGGACATGCCAGTCCCAGGGCGTGGCGATATAGACCAAGTCAATGTCCTCGCGAGCGCAGAGCTTCTCGTAGTCTTTCTCGCCCGCGCCGTAGACCTGAGGCCGCTTCTGTCCGGCTTTTTCCGCTCGGTTGGCAAAGTTCTCCGCACGCTGGGCGACCACATCGCAGGTGGCCTTGATCTCCACGCCTTTAATGTTGAGCAGGTCGTTGAAGAGCCCGCCGCCACGCCCGCCACAGCCGATAAACCCAACCCGCACCACATCGCGCTTCTCAAACGGCACGCCTTGCATCGTCGCCGCCGCCGGGCCTGTCGGAGCCGCCGTCGCCTCCGCTACTGCCGCACCCATCGCTGTCGCCACACCCACCGTGGCCGCACTCTTTAAAAGATCTCGTCGCTTCATACAGTCCTAGTTCCTTTTGTGCAGAGGGATTTCCTGCTGCATAATAGCGTCATGGAAAAGATTCGTGTCGGGGTTTTGGGGCTGGGGCGCAGTGGCTATGGCATTCACTGCAAGGCATTTGAGAAGCTGGGTGAGAGCTATGAGCTGGTTGCCGTGGCGGATATGAACGGCGTGCGGGCTGCAGAGACAGGCGCAGAGCGGGGCGTGACTGCCGTCAATTCGGTTGAGGAGCTGGTGGCGATCCCCGAGATCGAGCTGGTCGTGGTGTCGAGCTACAACCGGGATCATGCCAAGAACGCGGTGACCGCGCTGGAGGCAGGCAAGCACGTGGTCTGCGAGAAGCCGTTTGGGCTCAGTGTGGCTGAAGTAGACGCGATGCTGGCGGCGGCAAAAGCGGCGGGCAAGTTTGTGGTGCCGTTTCAGAACCGGCGCTACGAAGATAGCTACGTGAAGGTCAAAGAGATTCTCGCCAGCGGCGTGCTGGGGAAAGTGGTGCACATTCGGATCGCGCAGCACGGCTTTGGGCGGCGCTGGGACTGGCAGACCCTCTCGGAGTTCGGCGGCGGGCAGCTCCATAATAACGGGCCGCATATTCTTGACCAGGCGCTGGGCCTCTACGAAGCTATGGGCGTGGACGATGTGGAGAGCTTGGAGGTCTGGAGCGACCTGCGGGCGACGCTCTCATCGGGGGACACGGCAGACCACGCGCGAGCCACTCTGCGCCACCCCGACGCGTTCACGCTGGACATTGAGTTCGCGGCGACTTGTCCGTATCCACAAGACAAGTGGCTGGTGATGGCCACTTCCGGGGGCTTGCGCGGCACGAGCAACAAGCTGGAGTGGAAGTGGGTGGACTGGAGTGCGCACCCGGAGCGCCCCGTGCAGTGCGCCTCAACCCCAGATCGGAGCTACAACCGTGAGGATCTCACGTGGCAGAGCGCCAGCTACGACTGCAACGAGAGCTTTGAGCGGCTCCAGGGTAGTTTCTACAGCGACCTCTGGCACTCAATTCGCGAGGACGCGCCGCTGAGCGTGACTCCCGAGAGTGTCCGAAAGCGTATTCGGCTTTTAGAGCGCATTCGGGGCTAACCCAGCCACGCGCCTTGTGCGCGCAAGCGGCGCTGTAGCTCCACAGTGTCCACCCTCCGCACGTCGCCGCTCTCAGAAAGGCTGAGCGCGGCGGCGAGCCCGGCGGCCTCACCGGTGGCAAAGGCGTAGGGCATGACGCGGGTCGCTCCCTGGACGGCCCGCTCCGCAGAAAGGCAGCGGCCCGCGACCAGCAAGTTCTCGATGCCTTTGGGAATCAGGCAGCGATACGGAATCCCATGGCTCTGTCCGGCAGGCAACGAGTATGAGCGCTGTGCACCATCGGTGACGGACTTTGCGCGTGCAGCGACTTCGGTGGTGACGGCGTGCAGGTCAATAAAATAGGCGCACCGGGCGATGTCATCCGGGAAAGTGCGACAAGCAAGGTAGTCGTCCAGAGTCAGCGTGTACTCGCCCACAATCCGCCGCGACTCGCGCACCCCGATATGCGGCCCGCTGGAGACCAGCTCCAGGCTCTCTTGGCCCGGAACATAGCGCCGCAGAAACGCCATCAGCTTCTCGACCACGCGCCGTCCTTCGCGCTCGGCGGCGCTGATGGAGAGTGGATCGGTGGCATCGTGGCCGTAGACATGCCCAAGATTACACCCGGCAACCGTCTCGCTCTTAAAGCTCATCCCCACCAGCGAGCTATCGGGCAGCTCCCACGCCCCGTCGGCCTTCGCTCTCTCCACCCGCTTGGTCAAGTAGCCATCGCCCGTCGTGTAGACATAGTCTAAATATTGACTGCGCGAGCCGCCTGCCACCGTGAAGCAGAGCGTCATGCCCTGGGTCTTGCCGTTTTCATCGCCCTGCTCAAAGGCGCACCCGGCGCGTGCGGCAAGATCACCGTCGCCCGTGGCATCAATAAAGACGCTGGCTTTTGCAAGCGAGAGCCCCGCTTTGTTGGCCAAAACAATACTTTCCAGCAGGCCATTGGCCTGCTGGATGGCAGGCACAAACGTATGGAAAAGCACCGTCACGCCTGCCGCTTCGCACAGCTCGTCGTAGAGGCGCTTGAGCAGCTCGACATCCAGCGGTACCCAGTCCATGCGGCCCTTGTCTTGCGGGACATTGTAGGAGTCGGGATCGGGTAGCGGGCGATTGAGACGGCGCTGGTGCTCCGTGAGAACCTCCCAGCCGATGCCGCGCACAATGGCTTTGGTGCGATCCGAGAACGGTGCAAACGCGGGCACCTGCATCGCCGTTGCGGAGCCGCCTAGAAAGCCCATGCGCTCGATCAGCAAGACCTTTGCGCCATTTCGCGCCGCCGAGAGCGCCGCCGCGACTCCTGCCGGGCCGCCGCCAACCACACAGACATCCGTAGAAAAATCAGGCATCTGGCCTATAATATAGCCTATGCTAACGGAAAGCTGGCTACTGAGCAAAGTCGGGACGACGATCTTCACACGTGGGAAAGACTATCTCTCCGAGGGACTGATTGAGGATACGACGCGCAAGGGGCAGATGCTTATTGCGCATGTACAAGGCTCGCGCTACAAGCCCTATCGTGTGACGATAAACTTCGACGATCAAAATGGCGTTGAGGAAGCCGACTGCACCTGTCCCTATGGCGAAGAGTGGAGTGGCTGGTGCAAACACATCGTGGCCGTGCTGTTGCATGAGATCCAAGAAGCAAGGCATAACATCACGCCCCCGCAAAAAAACTCCCCCGTCAATGTAAAGGTGATCTTGCGTGATGTCGAGGCTGCGTTCGACGAGCTTGAGGCAGACCCCTACAACGAAGATACGAGTATTCTTGACGAGGCACTGGCGGACTATACACAACAAGCCCAGAGCTACTTTGCCAAACAAGACCCCGATGCGGCTCTAACACTTCTCAGCACTTTTTTACTCGCTTTTCTTGCTGCACTGGAAGACTATGACTACGACTATGATGACGCATGCGACTTCCAGCCACTGGACATCGCTCTAGGAGGAGCACTTCTCCGTGGGAAACTAACGCCGGAACAACATCGAGCCTGGCTTGAAAGTGTCCAAGGCTGGCATAAACAAACTGCCGCGTTCTCAATCTCGCACGATATTTTGCAGAATGAACCCGATCAGCTTGACAAGCTCAAACGCGAGGAGCGTGAGACGACGCAAGTTCGGGTCGCATGGTTCGTAGAGCAGAAAAAGTGGGATGAGGCTCTGATTCTGGCGACCCTCACCGCCTGGCATGCTCAAATGGCCCTCTGTTTGATTGCTCTAAAGCGGTACAGCGAAGCGGAACCGATTATCCAAGCCAATGCGTCCACGATCCAAGCTGAGGAAGCGCTTCGGCTTGTAGAAGCTCTCCAAGCGGCTGATTCCCGCCAGGCACTCCGTGTCGGACGGCTCTTACTTCCCTACCGTCTGATCCCTGACGACGAGGGGCTGTGCGACTTTGAGTACGAGGTGAGCGATGTGCAGGTGAAGCAGCTCGCCCTCCTCGTGCGCTCCCTCTCGGAGGCGCAAGGCATTCCTGATGGCATTATCGAGGCACTCCAGGCCCTTATCCTGACGGAGCCTGATCTTACGCTTTGGAAAGAGTATGCCGCGTGGGTGCCCGCGGAGGCTCAGGATCGTTTGCTCAAGCGACTGGCAGGGGCGCGTGAAGTGACACAGGCTCTCTTGGATATCTTGACGGCGAATCAGCGCTGGAGCGAGGCATGGAATGCGGTTCAGCGCTGCTACGAACCTGGAGTCCGAGAGAGTGTGGCGCGAAGCGTGGTCGCCCATCTTCCTGAACCTGTGCGCAGCTATGCCCGCACGACTGCCAATCCGATTATCGAGGGGAACAAATCCAGCCAGTACGACACGGCGGCTTTTTGGCTGGCACGGGAGCGCGATGCGGATATTGCACTCGGGGAAGGGAAGCGCTGGAACATGCGCTTGGCGCTACTAAAAGAGCAAAATATCAGAAAGTACAAGCTGATGCCGCTACTTAAGGCACTGGAGCTGGCTCCCGAGGATGAAACGTCGCCGGTGGCCCCCACACCGCCCACAGAGCGCAAGCGGCTGGTTTTTAAAGTGAACTAGTCGGAGTGCTTCGTGGGAACATTATGTGGGGCGCAGCAGCGAGGAGTTCTCCGCCTTGCCTGCCTGGAGCGCGTACTCCCAGGCTTGCAGACCCGCATGGCTTTTGAGAGTGGCATCGGCTCCTGCGAGGCAGAGAAGCTGAACCTGCTCGGGCTCTGCGGCACTCGCTGCGAGCATCAGGGCGGTCATGCCGCGCTTGTCTTGGGTATTAGGACGGGCTCGGTTCTCTAGGAGCTGTAGCATGAGCTCCTGGCCACGGGCCGCCGTCTCTGGGCTCCCGTGCTCACAGACTTTCATCAGCGGGGTGCGTCCGCCTGCATCCAGAGTGTCCACGAAGAGGCCCCGCTGAATCAGCCCGAGCGTGGCTTCGATATTTTTATGTGTTGCCGCCAGATGCAGCAAGCTTGCCTCGCCCTGAAAGCGCGCTTGTAGGTTGCCTCCGTGGTCTAGTAGCCGAAAGAGGAGCTCGTAGCGACCGTCTTTGAGGACGGTTCCTAAGGCGCTGTCTGTGGGGGTAACGCCTGCCTTGAGGAGCAGCTCGACGCAGGCATCTGAGTACCACCAGATCGCCTGGTCCAGTGCTTCCGTGAGTCCCTGGGAGGGGCAGGCTCTCAGGAGCTCTTGGAGTAGATCGGGGCGCTGACACGCACAGGCCATGGTCACGAGGCTATGTTGGTGGAGATAGTCACGGGTCTTATAGGTACGGTCAGGGACGCGCCAGCGGATGGCTTGCAGTACGAGCGTGTCAAGGTCGAGGTCGTCGCCAGGGGGTGGAATCATTATTTACTTGCTCGCCATTCTGAGTGGCGGTATATAGTTTTACCAGAAAGTAGGAAAAATGAGCCCGGTAATTTTAGTAGATTGGATCCGTAGTTTTAGCAGAGCCTCTCAGTGGGATCAGGTGGTTCGTAAGATCAACGATGACGAAACGAAGCTCTC
>NZ_CBAYMC010000254.1:0-5801 GCF_964826245.1 Armatimonas sp.
CAGTTGACGAAGTAGCGCCGCAAGTACAGCGCATTGGCCGGACATAAATAACCAAGAGAAAGCCCATGATCGAAAGACAACCAGAAGCCACAGGCTGGCTTGAGACACTGGCCAAACAGCTCAAAGAGGAGTTTCACCTGCCTGCTGTGTGGCTGGCGATAAACCATGAAGACCGCCTAGAGACAGCAGTACTGGGTGTCCACAAATACGGTGAGTCGGCCCCTGCTTCTTTGGAAGATAAGCTGACAATCGCATCCATCTCCAAACCGATGGCGGGGTTCTGGATCGCAAGCCTTGTTGACCGAGGGATGCTCACCTACGAAACCCGAGTGCTAGAGATACTCCCAGAGTTGAGTGCCATCTGTCTTCCCGAGCACCGCGAAATCACCCTGGCACAGCTCCTCACCCATACTGCTGGGGTGATCCGCGATGTCAAGCAGCTTCCCAGTAACTTGCGGCTCGATCAGTACCCGCAAGAACGCTTGAATCAAGCCCGCGAGGTTCTCTCCTCACCCGCTCCAGAAAACTCCAAAGGCAAGTCCGTTTATAGCAACAATGGCATGACTCTCGCTGCGACGATGGCTGAGCGTGTTGTACGTGAGCCCTACGAAACCGCCGGGGGACGCTTCTACCGTGAGCGGCTGGGGCTACGTTCTTGGGGTGTCTGGCCGATGAGCCTCCCCGAGGATATCTCTGTTCCCTGGCCACATGAGCTTAACAACAACGTCCCCGTTCCCAGATCGCCGCGCTCGGTGGCATTCCAGTTTGTCCGTCCAAGCGGCAGTGTCCACTGCACCATCTCAGATCTGGTTCGTTTTGGGCTAATCGCCACCAATGCCACGGATGCTTCACGATCCCTTCTCAAACCGGAGACTTGGGCGCGTCTTACAGAACCATCGCTTGGTAGTAGCACGACACTCTGTAGCTTTTCCACGGGGCCGAAGACTGTCTATGGACATGGCGGATCACTGGGAACCACACGATCAACTCTCTCTCTTATTGCCGATTGGAGAGTGGCATTTGCCGTGCATACAAATGCAAACAGTGAGAAATTTACCGAGGTCGCCCTGCGGCGTATGCAAGATGCTTTTCGGCAACGGCGGGCAAAACGCGCACCTGTCGCTTCGTGTGCCATCTATCTAACCGAGGTCACGACGGTTGATGAGACCTGGAAAATCTCTGTTGAGCCTAAACGAACCGACGAGAAGATTCGCATTCGGGTACGATTCCATATCGAAGCTCGTAGACAGACAGGCGATCTTCAGACCATTGTCAAGCTTGGAGACGTCGAGCGGGTAGACAATCGCTTTACGGGGCTGGTTCCTGGCGACCATGTCCTACACTTTGAATTTGATACCCCAAAGACAACGCAAACTCCCGTGTTTATTCAGCTTGATGCTCTCGAGACCGCCAACAACCGTACCACACGACCGAAAATTTTCAAATCAGTACTGAGCCTCCCTTGAGTTCCCTCCCGCACTCACTTACCGAAACGTGAGTCGGCGGCGGCGGTGGTGATTTTTTCCTGGGCACGGGTCAGAACTGCAGCTGCAATGGTGATGACTTCTTGGGCGCTCACGGGCTTTGTCGTTTTCTTTAGCAAGGGGTCGGTTTGAGGGAGATAGCCCGCCCGCACCAGCTCTTTGAGGGACTTGGCACTCGCAGGCCGACCTTCGACCCAGCCCGCCATCCCTTCCAGCCACAGTGCGAGCTCATCGCCCGACACGGTCTTCTCCCCCTCGAATTTTCCGCTCACCACTGCCACAATTCCCCGCGCACCCAGTCCCGCAATACCCGCACTGGCCCAGTGTAGAGCGGGAACATCGCTGTAGCGCTTGACCTTACTCACGTTCGGAGTGAGGTTAGCCTTACGCCCAGGCTTCACTTCGCGCATCACACGCTTCGGCTGAGCGTAGGCGGCTTCGACATGAGTCAAAAGCTGAAAGAGCGTCGCCGCGAGCTCGTAGCGCGTCACGGCACGCTCCGGCATGTAGCCTGGAACGCCTTTGCTCTGCCGGACATCGTCGTGCCCGTGTTCTCGTTCTTGCATACTTATTCATAGCTCCCACTGATATTCTGGCTGTCGCGAATGGCATCAAACTCCTCGAGCGCACGTCCCGTTCCGATTGCCACACAGGAAAGAGGATCATCAGCGACATGAACGGGAATCCCGGTCGCCAGTGCGAGGAGGCGATCCAGGCCACGGAGAAGCGCACCGCCCCCGGTGAGCATGATCCCCCGCTCGATAATATCGGAGGAGAGCTCAGGGGGAGTATGCTCTAGCACGGCTTTCACGCGATCCACCACTTGGGAGATAGGCTCGGCGAGCGCTTCCCGGATCTCATCTGAAGACACATCCACGGTTTTCGGGAGCCCTGCGACAAGGTCGCGGCCCTTGACTTCCATGTGAAGCTCTTGCTCCAGAGGAAACGCCGACCCGATGCGAACCTTAATCTCTTCGGCCGTGCGATCGCCGATCATAAGATTATAGCTATTTTTAATATGACGAATGATCACTTCGTCTATCTTGTTGCCACCGACCCGTAGGCTCTTGCTCACAACGATGCCACCGAGGGAGATCACAGCGATATCAGTTGTGCCACCACCAATATCGACCACCATATTGCCCCCTGGGAGCGCAATCGGTAGGCCCGCGCCTATGGCGGCGGCCATGGTCTCCTCAATGGTAGCAGCGACACCAGCACCCGCTTCTTCCGCGGCTTGAAGCACGGCGCGCTTTTCGACACTGGTCACACCTGCCGGGACACACACCAGCACGCGTGGCTTGAACGGGCCACGACGACCACAGACTTTTGTGATGAGTGCACGCAGCATCTCGCGGGTGGTGGAGTAGTCGGCAATCACCCCATCCTGCATCGGACGGATCGCGATAATATTGCCAGGAGTTCGCCCCAGCATGAGGCGTGCCTCTTCCCCGACGGCTTTCACCTTTCGCGTAGCCTTATCAATGGCCACCACCGAAGGCTCGCGTAGCACAATTCCTTTGCCACGCTGGTACACCAAGATATTGGCCGTACCGAGATCAATTCCTATGTCTGGGGTCAGTCGAATCTTCACACAACCTCCACTTTATTACCAAGCTCGTCTTCACGCCAGATACTTGCGCCTACCGCAGCAAGCTTCTGCGTGAGCCGCTCGTAGCCACGGTCAATATGGTGTACAGAGAAAACCCGCGTCGTTCCCTGCGCCGCCAAGCCCGCCAGCACCATTGCCGCCCCTGCACGGAGATCAGAGGCTTCCACATCCGCACCGCTGAGACCATCCACCCCGGTGATAACCGCTGTGCGGCCTTCCCAGCGTGCCTTAGCTCCCATCTTGAGCAGCTCCGCAAGGTAGCGAAAACGACCTTCATAGACCGTGTCTGTGACCATTGCGGTACCTTCGGCGAGGCTCAGGAGCGCTACAATTGGCTGCTGCAGATCCGTCGGAAAGCCAGGGTGTGGCATCGCGGTAACATCGGTGGCCTTAAGCTGCTTTCCAGGATGCTTAATCCGCACACCATTGGGTGCTTCCTCGACAACAATCCCCATCTCGGCCAGCTTCATCAGGATCGGGCGCATGTGGCTGGCGTTGGCTCCTTCAAGAAAGAGATCGCCTCGGGTAATCGCTGCCGCCATTGCCAGGGTTCCCCCCTCTATTCGATCCGGTGAGACCTGGTAGTTGACCCCATGGAGCTCAGTGACCCCCTCAACCGTAATGAGCCCGGTTCCATGGCCCGTTACTTTTCCGCCCATCGCAACAATCAAGTTTCCGAGATCTTCAACATCGGGCTCCTGCGCTGCGTTTTCGATAATTGTTGTCCCTCGTGCCAGCGATGCCGCCATGAGAATGTTCATGGTGGCCCCTACCGAGGGTTTATCGAGATATACCTGAGCGCCGTGAAGGCCACCTGCGGGCGCTTCGGCGAAGATATATCCTTGGTTCTCATCAATGGTCGCCCCGAGTGCGATCAGCCCCTTAATGTGCAGATCATAGGCACGTGCTCCAATATTGCAGCCCCCCGGAGGAGCAAGGCGAACTTTCCTCATTCGGGCTAAGATGGGGCCAAGAAGCTGCAGCGAGCCACGCATCTTAGTAACCAGCTGGTCATCAGGCTCAAACGAGATTAAGTTCGTGGCATCAATGTGAATGTTCTGCTGATCATCTGAAAAGGCAACCCTAATGCCAACACCTCGCAAAATGATCGCCATATTCGCGATATCACTAATCCGAGGGGCACGAATCAGCTGGGTCTGTCCCTGGCTCGCTAGAACCGCTCCTGCCATGAGGGCAAGCGTCGCGTTTTTCGACCCCCCCACGTAGATACTTCCTTTCAGGGGCTGACCACCCTGAATCACAATCCGTGGCTCTTTTGGTGTGGGGCTCATTCGTCGTCCTAGTTCCAATCCTAACCCCGTCTTTTCTGCGCGTGGTACGCTCTTTACCTCTGCTGACATGATGAACTTTCTCTATAATAAGTTACTCTCGCATTGTATCGCCGAAACGTCCACATGCATAGAAAGAAAACCCTATACTTACAGGGTAAGCAACCTACGAGTATTCAAGACACATTCTGCAGCGGTCCCAGGTGTCTGAGCAAGCGCCGTGAGATGGCCCATTTTCCGGCCTGGCCTTGCTTGGGTCTTACCATAAAGGTGCAAGTGCACCCCAGGAACGCCCAGCACTGCCGACCAATTGGGCTCGCCGCTCTCCGGCCAGAGATCTCCCAGTAGGTTTGCCATTGCCACTCCGGGGGCCCGGAGCGCCGTTGAGCCCAGTGGCAGCCCACAGACCGCACGAACCTGCTGCTCGAACTGGCTCGTTGCGGCTCCCTCAATGCTCCAGTGGCCCGAGTTATGGGGACGAGGAGCAAGCTCGTTGACTAGCAAGCGTCCATCAGAGGCGACAAAAAGCTCCACACAGAGCACCCCTACCACCCCAAGTGCCTCGAAAATCCCCTTGGCGAGTGCACTTGCCTCGCCATTATCGGCACTATCGTTCAGCGGAGCCATCGTGAGGTCTAAAATATGGTTTGCGTGGTCGTTGCGCACCAAGGGATAGGCCACGAAGCGCCCGTCCACGCCCCGCGCCCCAACAATGCTGGCCTCGTAGGCAAAGTCTACTAGTGCCTCTAGGATACAGGGCTGCTCTCCTAGCTCCCTAAAAGCCGCTTGTGCTTCTGAGGCGCTTGCGACTTTTCGCTGGCCCTTACCATCGTAGCCAAAGCCTGCCGTCTTGAGAATCGCGGGGTAGATAAATCCCTCGCAGTCCGTAGCGCACTCCACGGCTTTAAATGTCGTTGTGGGCACCCCGATCTTCTGCAGAAAGCTCTTCTCGCGGAGCCGGTTCTGCGTGATATGGAGAACATCGCCGCCGGGCCGAACGGGCGCGTACTTTGCCGCTATCTCCGCTGCCGCCGCACTGACATTCTCAAACTCAAAGGTCACCACATCCACGGACTTGGCAAAGGCCGCCACGGCGTCTAAATCGTCGTAGCTTCCCGTGACCTCACGTGCGCCCACTTGTGCACAGGGAGTCGGGGAGGCATCGGGAGAGAAGCAAGCCACCCGGTAGCCCAAGCGAGTCGCCGCCTGCGCCATCATCCGCCCAAGCTGCCCGCTACCCAAGACCCCAATAGTCGCTCCAGGGTTTAAATGACTCATAGCGGAAGCTCCATGGCGAGGACTTTCTCGGTCTGGGTTTTGCGGAAGGCGTGGAGCTTTGCGCGTAGCTCAGGGCGGGAGTTTGCGAGAATTGCGATGGCTAGGAGTGCGGCATTGATCGCGCCCGCCTTGCCAATG
>NZ_CBAYMC010000255.1:0-5785 GCF_964826245.1 Armatimonas sp.
CAGAGCACTGCCAGTGGCACCCAGATGCGCACGCCTTTTTGCCGCCACCAGCCTGCCAGGAGCCCCGCTACCAGCGGCACGCTCAGCAAGTACCAGTAGATCAGCACCTTGAGGTTGTCCCAGATCCACGGAGCCATCTGGAAGACATTGGGGCCAAAGAAGCACACCAGAAACGGCAGATAGAAAACCCGCCAGCGCCGAGAGACACGGCCCGCCCCTAGCACGAGCAGGGGGATAAACGGCCCAGTGTTGAAGAGCCAGAACCGTGTCCAGCCGGGCACATCGTTGGCTTTGCCGTCCCAACCCAGCGCGAACCGGGCAAACTGCGCCGTGTTGGTGTGGCTCCCGACCAGCATGTAGGCAAGCGACGGCAGGGCAAAGGCACCCAGGATCACAAAAAACGGGAGCCAGCGCTTCACGGCTGCGCCAAAGCCTTCGCGGACGATCATGGTCAGGGCTTGCAGAGCCGCCACGCCGCCCAGCGACGCGAATGTGTGCACGTGGCCTAGCGGAAGCAGTCCCACGAGCAAGCCCGCCAGCCACATCCCGCGCCGCCTCCCTGCCCACCAGAGCCGCACGACGGTCAGCGCAATCGGCATTCCCAGCACGAGGCTTCTCTGCGTCCCGAGCAACACGCAGAGCATGTTCCCCCAGCGCAGCCCCCGCTCCGCATCGTTGGTGTAACTCTTGGGCAGGTGGAACAGCAGCTCGGTGAGGGAGCCACTTGGGGCACTCTGCCAGTCGCCGCCGAAGTAGAGAAAGCCCCAGCCACCGGAAAACAGCGCCAGTGGCAGGGCTAGATGCGCCGCCACGGAGTCGCGGGTGAAGAGCCGGGTGAGCCGCCAGAGCCAATAAAGCGTGCAGCCCACGAGTGTGGCGTCTTGAAAGAAAATCGCGCTCGGGATGCTCGCTCCCCCCCGGACATAGAGCGCCGTGGTGAAGTCCACGATAAACGGGTACGTAAGCTTTGCGCCCTCCATCGCGGGGTGCTCTGGCGGGAAGTTTCCCCCGACGGCAAAGCCCTGGATGATCCCGACATGAAGCGGCAGATCCCCCAGGTTGGCGACATTGAGAGTCCAGAGCGCACCGTCGCTCTCGGCATAGCACGCGCCCCAGAAAAAGCGCAGGAGTAAAGAGAGAAGCACGCCGTACCAGAGCGCCAGACCAATTCCGGTCAGGCTTGGCTTTTGCAGTCGTGCTTGTATTCGGCTCAGGCCAATGCTCGCCACCCGTGCCAGCCGCTTTCGTGGGCCGGGGCGCATCCAGAGAAGTGCCGGGGAGAAGCTGAGCACCGTCGCCAGCCCCATTGCCACGGGCGTCATCCCAAGGCGCGAGGCCAGCATCAGCCCAAGTAGCCCCAGTGTCAGATTGCCCAGCGGAATCGCCGCCGCCAGCCGCTCACCCAGTGTCCAGTGCCGCGCAAAGACACCCACCAGCGCCAGCGCTCCCAGGGTCGAGAAGAGAAAGAGCAACAACATTGTTTAGTATTATATGTTGCCTCGCGAAACTTCGTTATAGACCGCATTGCGTTATACTGCTCTTTGTGGAACTTGCTGTTGATTTTGGTACAACAAATAGCGTGGTGGCGGTGGTGGAAGAGGGAAGTGTGCGCGTTGTCTCCTTGCCTACCCTGGCGCGGGAGCAGCCGACAACCCAGGCGACTCTGGTGCCGACGTGCGTTTTTGTGCGGGAGAAGAAACGCAGGCTCTGGCCGCAGTTCTGGCGCACGGAGCAAGAGGCGCTGATCGGGCAGGCGGCGCTGGCCTATAACTTCGAGGGGGGCGCTCCGGGTTTTGCCCAGAGTTTTAAAAGAGCACTGGCGCAGGAGCCGCACCGCCAAGTCGCGAGTGTTCAAGGCAAGCCCGTCGCGGCACGGGAGGCGGCGTATTTGTTTCTTCGTGAGCTGATCACGGTGGCGCGGGGGACACTGAGCAATAAGAAGCTCACACAGCTGACGATTAGCGGCCCGGTTGGCTACTTCGAGACCTATCGCGCCGAGCTGGCGGCTCTCACCAAGCGCCTCGGGATAAAGCACTTCAAGACCATAGACGAGCCGATTGCGGCGGCTTTAGGCTACGGCGTGAATGTCGGGCGCGACGAAACTCTTTTAGTGGTGGACTGGGGCGGGGGGACGCTGAACTTGGCGGTGATCCGCCTCGGGCCGGGCGTGCTTGCCTCGGGGGCGGCTCCGATTCTGGCCAAGCACATGGTGGGCAAGGGCGGCGACGATGTGGACTACTGGCTGATGGAGGAGCTTCTTCCCGGCTTTGAGGACATTGCCGCCGGGCGCTACGATGCCAAGTGGGAAGTGATGCGCGCCAAGGAGTCCGTGAGCCGCACCGGCGGCTCGACCCCGATCTCCTGGCGTGGGATTCAGCGCACGCTCGACCGCGAGACTTTGGTGGCTCTGCTGACCAAGCGCGGCCTCTACGATGATCTCCAGACTGCTCTCACGGATATCAAAACCCAGCTTGCGGAGACGGCCCCCGACTTCAAAGTGGACGAAGTCTTGCTCACGGGCGGCTCGACGCTCTTGCCCGAAGTGCCTGCCGTGGTGGATAGCTTCTTCCCCGAGGCCATTGTCCGCCACGACAACGAGTTTGTCTTTACTGCCGTCGCCAGTGGAGCCGCACGCTTTGCGGGGGGCGTCCCCGTGGACGACTTCATCTACCACGACTACGCCATCGCGGTGCAAGAAGCCGATGGCAGTGTGGGCTACGAGCTGCTCTCGCCGCGCCGCACCCGCTACCCCACCGCTCCCGACTTTGCCGTGCGCTACTACGCCGACTACGCCGGGATGGAGGAGATGCGCTTTCGGGTCTGTGAGATCGGGCGGCTGGGCCAGGTGCCCGCCCTCTGGGAGCCGCGCCCCAACGGCAGCCGCTACTGGAGCCCCAAGAGCGAGCAAGAGCGCGGCCAGATCGTCGAGCTAAACCCCACCGATGCCCCCATTGCTCTCAGCCCCGCCGGTGTCGGAACCTCCCCCAGACTGCGCGTCACCTACCACATCAACGCCGACCGCTGGCTCTGCATGACCGTCGAGGACTTGGTGAAAAAACAAACCCTCCGCGAAAACGTCCCCGTGGTACGCCTGAGGTGAACCTCGCTCGCGAGCAAGTCTTGCAACACCTGCATGCTATTCACGAGGGGATGCGAGAGTGGAGAAAGTCACGAGCTGCTCTTCTTGCAGAAGGTAGTGACGTAGTGCCACTTGTGATCGAAGTTCTTGAGGTTGAGCTAAATAGAGCAGATGGGGATGTCTATATAGTCAGCTACCAGCACTTGCTCCGTCTTGCGGAATTGCTTGCTCAGCTTAAAGATCCTCGTGGCCTTACCTGGTTACTGCGAGTCTCACGACAGACCAATGAACATACGTTTTATCGTCAGGCGCTGAAAGCACTTGAGCAGCGCGGATCAGAAGAAGACATTCAAGCTCTTATTGAGGTGATGCAGTTTACCCATTTACGATGGTTGGGTTTACCCTTTAAGATAAAACTACAACCTCATGAACTCTCTCAGGTAGCGAAAGCACTTGTCCGAATTGCGGAACGAAATCCCGACCCTGAGCTACAGAAAGCCTTGCCCCTCTTACGGTATCGGCTCACAGCCCCTGTCGAGTTTATTGGACTGCACAAGCGCCTCAAAGTGGCACTCGGTCAGTGGAAAGACCTGCCGCTCATCGCCGACGCGCCCCTGAAAGTGGAAGAGAACTTGCCGCTGCCCGCGGACGAGGAAGTTTCTCGTGGTTGATCTGCGCCGCTGCCCCAAGACGGTAAAGCTTCTGGAGGAGCGCAGCGTGGTACTGGTGGAGGGAAAGCCAAAGCTGACGGAGACGTGGCTGGCTGCCAGCGAGCCGCATCTGCGGGGGGCGAGGAAAGAGCACAAAGAGCGCCAGGAGGCGGTGCGAAAATACGGCGAGCAACTTAATGCCACGGCGTTTCTGGGCTGGGTCTTGCTGACAGACTCCTGGCGGCACGTGCGGGCCGAGGCGGTGCGTGCGCTGGCGGCGCACAAAACCGAGCAAAGCCTGGCACTGATCGCGCTCGCACTGGCAGATCGCTCGCAGCTTGTGGTGCGAGCAGGGCATAAGGCGCTCCAGCTCCAAGGCGCAGAGGCGCTGGTGCCATTTCGGGTGCTTTTTGCGCTCTGGGAAGACCAAGCGGGAGGACTCTATCTGCTCCAGTGCGCCATCGGAATGGCGAAACGCACCCCACAGCCCGCCATGCGCCAGGTGCTGCCCCGGCTGGAGCAAGAGGCGCGCAAGTTTTTTATCTTGCCCCAAAGGCGGCGTGCGCTTCGGGAGCTGATCACCCAGCTAGACCAAGCAACCGCGCATCTGAAAGACCTCCCACTCACGGCAATGGCGAGCGTGGAGAGCGCAAACCTCCCGCTGCCGACCCAAAACCTCCCTGCCCTGAGGGAGGGTGCCGAAGTGAGGGACGAACGAAGGTGGGTGGGTCCACGGCGGGTGGGTTCAAGTGGCTGGATTCAGCGCTTCAAACGCTTCTTCGGTTCTTGAGCTTGTCGAGTAGCACCGCAGCCAAGAGAATCGCGCCGCTGGCCACGAGCTGCCAGAACGTGGGGATATTGAGTAGGTTCATGGCGTTCTGAACCGCGCCCATGATAAAGACGCCCACGATCATCCCGCTAATAGTTCCGACGCCCCCGGTGAGCGAGACGCCGCCCAAGACGCAGCCGGAGATCACTTGCAGCTCCAGCCCCTCACTGGTGTTGGGCTGACCCGACGACACGCGTGAGGCGAGTAGCACTCCCGCTAGCGCCGCCACCGCGCCCTGCACCGCAAAGATCAGGATCTTGGTGCGCGCGACATTTACCCCTGCAAGCCGCGCCGCCTCGGAGTTGCCTCCAATGGCCAGCGTGTTGCGCCCGTAGATGGTCTTATTGAGCAGCAGACCAAAGACCACAAAGCAGAGCACCATCACCCAGACCGGCGACTGGAACTCCAGGAGCTTGTACTGCCCGAGCTTGCCAAACGCTTCGTTGCTGACACCAATCGAGGAGCCATCAGCGAGCAGGCGGGCGAAGCCGCGGACGATCTGCATCGTGGCCAGTGTGGTAATCAGTGCATTGATCCCCAGCCGCGCGATCACAAAGCCATTGATCGCTCCCACGCCTGCGCCCAGCGCCACGGGAATCGCAATGGCCAGCGCGATACTGCTCGTCTTGTTGATCGTCAGCGCCGCCACGACGCCCGCCAGCGCCACGACCGAGCCCACGGAGAGGTCAAAGTCGCCTGCAGCCAGACAAAACAGCATCGTGCACGCCACAATCCCCACCGTGGTGACGGACATGGTCAGGCCCTTGGCGTTCTCGACCGTCGCGAAGTTGGGAACCGTAAACGAGAGCACGAGAAAGAGCAGGGCGCAGACCAGCAGCATCCCATTGTTCTGCCAGAGTTTTTTCATGACCCTCCTCCCCGTCCCTCCTCCCAATCCTGGGAGGCAGGATTGGGAGAGGGGGAGATTGAGTGAGGTTGGGGGTTCTGGCTCTCCTCCTCCTGCTCCCCTCCTTTCCCTTCCTCCCAGGATTGGGAGGAGGGGCTGGGGGAGGAGGGATTCGGGGAGGAGGGCAGCGCAGCAGCCAAGCACTTCTCCGGTGTGGCGTCCTCGCGGGTAAACTCCGCCGAGAACTGGCCCTGGCGCATGACCAGCACCCGATCTGCCACGCCGAGCACTTCGGGCAAGTCCGACGACACCATTACCACGCCCACCCCTCGCTCCGATAAATCATACAAAATGTCATAGATCTCACGCTTCGCTCCCAC
>NZ_CBAYMC010000256.1:0-5782 GCF_964826245.1 Armatimonas sp.
GCGCCCCTGTGGCGTAGCGCGCAGTGGGCTCAGGGCGACGGCGCACCTCCATATCGGTCTGACAGCCGGAGGGAAACGAGAACATGGCAGGCTGCGTGCCCGTATTGACCACGGCATAGGTCAGCTTCACGGTCTCACCCGGCCTCACCCGGCTTCGCTCTGCGGTTATCGTTGCTTGCACGCGTGCTCCTGTCTGTGGAGGACGGAGCTGCCCTGGAGGATCGCCCGAGGGAGGGTTCTCCCCCGGCTGATCTCGCTCGGAGAGATAGATCTGCGCCGTCACCGAGGCGGTCAGCGGCGCGTGCACCAGCTCAACCTCATAAACTCCCGTGGGGACGCGCTTGCCACTGTCATCGCGCCGATCCCAGATCTCGATATGCTCCCGCATCTCACCTGGCAGGAGCCTGATGGTGGTTGTCGGGGGAAAGGGCTTCCCCTTCGACCAGGTCCAGACAATCTTGCGGCTGCGGCTCTCACGAACACGGATCTCGTAGTCGTGGCGGGTTCCGATCACGTGGGCTGAGGAGAGGGTGCCTTCGTTGCGAAGCTGCACCGCGATCTCGACTGCCCGATTCGGGGGGTACTGGCTCCGGTCGGTGAAGATATACTGTCCGAGTCGTCTTTGCATGGGTCTAGCTCTTTTCCGCGCGTTTGGCCGCTTGCCAGAGCGCTTCTTGCTCTTTTAGCGAGAGCATCTGCACCGTCTTGCCTTGGCCTTGGGCGAGCGCTTCTTTTTCCATAAAACGCCAGCGGGCACCAAAACGTGACAGCTGGCCGCGTAGCGCCTCTTCTGCCTCAATGCCACGCTTGCGCCCCAGGTTCACCAGGGTAAAGAGCACATCGCCCAGCTCTTCGGCGATCCGCTCCGTGGTTCCGTGCTTGAGCTCCTCTCGTAGCTCGGCCAGCTCCTCTTCGACTTTGGCATAGACCTGGGCTTCATCGGGCCACTCAAAGCCGACTGCCACCACGCGCTTGCTGGTCTCTAGTGCCTGAGAGAGCGCCGGAAGGCTGCTGGAGATGCCGTCTAAGAGCGACTCCACAGGCTTGTTGCCCTTCTCCCCTGCCTTGATCGCGTTCCAGTTGGTTAGTACCGTCTCGGCATCTTTGGCCTGAACATCGCCAAAGACATGCGGGTGGCGGCGTATCAGCTTCTCACAGATTGCGGCGCAGACATCCCCCGAGTCAAAGAGCCCTTCCTCACGACCAAGCTGGGCATGAAAGACCACCTGAAGCAGAAGATCCCCCAGCTCGTCACAGAGCGCCTCGGGGTCGTCCTGGTCAATCGCCTCCACCACTTCATAGGCCTCTTCCAGCACATAGCGCCGCAGGGTCTGGTGATTTTGTTTGAGATCCCAGGGACAGCCGCCCTCAGGATCACGCAGCCGAGCCATGATGGCCAGAAGCTCGTCAAAGTCTGCGCGGCGCTGCTCCGCAGGAAGCTCAGGCACCCAGACCGTGGTGAGGTGGTCGATCAGCGCGGTGTGGGCCTTGCGATCCAGCTCATAGAGCGGGATCGTAGCTTGTTTTTCCAGCCCTGGAACTCCCGCTGCGTGCACCACGGTGATGGCGAAGTCATCGGGGTAGCCTGCACGCCCGAGCGCTAGCTTGGCATTGCTGGCGGCGGCGCGGCTGTGTACCTGGTAGAGGAGAATCGGCCCGCTGGTTCGAAGAGCCGCCGGGCGCGCGGGGGCTTCGGGCTCCAGCAAGAGGGCATCAACGACGTGCAGATCGCCCGTCACGGACTCCCCGATGGCTTCCAGGCAAGCGTCCACAAACGAGGGTGCCCCGGTCACGTGGGTGGGGATTCCCCGCTTCCGGGTCTCTTTCAGGAGCAGCGCCACCGTTGTCTCTCCCACAAGCGGATGGCCCGGAACGGCATAGACCAGCTCGCCGTGAGCCGCTTGAAGTCGTAGAACCCGTGCGACAATGGCGGCGTAGGTATCGGCAAACGAGGCACCGTGCTCATACTCGTCATCCAGAGCAGTCACGGGCAGGTTTTTCAAGACCGAGGCGAGAGGCTCTGCTTGAAGCACCGGGTGACGCTCCGTGCGCAGGAGCACGGGGAGGCCTGAGGTTAGTAAAGAAAAGGCCCGGGGAGGGAGCGCTTCCACGCTCCCTGGCCCCAGACCAACAATTTGAATCATAAAATCCGAGCTACTTGGGTGCTGCCGCACCGCCTGGTGCCGAGGGGGCTGTTCCACCGGGTAGAGGTGGGGTACCACCCGTGGGGGCAGGAGTAGCTCCGGGGGCAGGCGCAACGCCGATACCAGCATCTTGGGCGCTCTGTTTAACCGACTTCCAGATCGTATCGTACACGGGGCTAGAGGTCTCAACCGAGGCATCGAATTTCTTCTTGATGATCTCGTTGCGTACTTTGCTGAAGTTGGCATCGTTCATCGCCTGCATCTGGTACACAACCCGCTGACGCGCAATGGGAGCAGCCTGGTCAATAGGCACGCTGTACTGGGGCAGCTTCTTCTCGATCTTCAGCCAAGCCTTGGCAGAGCCACCTTGCATGGGCCAGTCCACAGGACCCACGACTTGGCCAGGCGCAGCCGCATTGACCTTGCCTGCCACAGCAGGAGGGATCTGCGCGGTGGGGAGAACCTGCAAACCCGCGCTAACTTTAAGCTGTGGGATGACATTGAGCTCACGCGCGGCTTTCTCGGTAAAGTTCTTCGGGTCGGCGAGTGTCTTCTGCACTTCGGCAAACTGAGGGCCAGTGGGGGGCAAAAGGATCATGCGAACCTGAATGCGAGCGGGCAGACCAAACTCTTCTTTGTGCTCGTTGTAGTACTGCTGCACCTTGTCGTTGCCAATATTGAGCTGCTTCACCAAGAGCGCCACTTCAGCAAGCTCCGCCTTGATGCTCTCTTTAAGTGCCTCAGGAGTCGTTCCTTGCTTCTGAAGTTCCTCTTCAAAGGTCTTACCCGGCTGGCTCTGCTCTAGCATGTCCTTACGATAGCGAAATGCCTTGCTGACATCGTCATCGCTGGGCAGAACGCCCTGAGTCGCAGCCTCGGAAAGAATGATCTTTCGCCCGATAAGCTGCTCGAGAACCATGCGGCCCGCCGGAACGGGAACGGCCCCTTGGGCTCCGGTCACAGCCAGGGTCTGCTCTAGGGTTTGGACATACTCATCTTTGGTGATGACCTGGCCATTGACCTTGGCAAAGGGCTTCTCGCCGCCACAGCCCGCTGTGAGCACCGAGGCGGCGGCACAGGTAGCGAGCACACCGATTGAAATACGATTGCGATTCAAGAAAATACTCCCATTAATATGTTGACGCTTCAAAACTAATACGTGGCCAAGTACACAAACGTTCCCGGCGACATAGTTGCTTAATTTAAGACGCACACAGGCTTCCTGGCAATTCTACCCTGCACGACTTCCTGACGCAATTTTCGGCAGATACTCTAAAGATACTTAGCACACACGTCAGCTCTGACATCACTGCTCGACACGCTTTTTCAATCTTGCATTTCTAATTCCTAAAAACCTACCTTTCAGAGTAGAAGATAGTATTTCAGGAGATTTAAGCCCTCCTGAAATCAACAAACGCAATAATTGAATCAAACCAGGCTGACTCCTTGTCCCAATCATCAAAAACCAACATAAAAAAACTAATCTTTGGATTATACCAAAGTGTTCCCAAAGAAATATAGTCTCATTATGCACGGCTTCAGCGTGTGACTTCCCATTGAATGCACCACCTCGATGAAATTGGTCTTCTGTATGCCTTACAGAGACAAAGTGATCTAGTTGCACGGCAGGATCATAGATTAACTTCCAACCAGCACGCTTAAAAGCAAGACCAAGCCCTAATTCCCAATTTACTTGTGCCCCTTCTCCTAATAACCTTTTATCAAAACCAATTTTTTTCAGTGGCTCTGTACGATATGCTGAATTTGCGCCTTTTAGGATATCAACCGGTCGCGCAGGGCCAACACCGAGATGATGGTTGCCAATAATCCGTCCTGTATATTGAAGGATACCAACTTTTTTTTGTGATCCTGGATGTATTTTCTGGTGGTCACGCCCACCTACGGCTCCAATAGTTTCATCAGAATTAAAATGATCCTCAATAAGCCTCAACCAATCAGGATAAGCAGCAGTATCATCATCAGTAAGCACTATTATATCACAATCTATAACACTAATACCTGCATTCATTGCAGAAATAACTCCCGGCTCATACACAATGATTTTTTTTATATTTAAAAACTCATTATCATATTTTTCTAAGAATTCAATTGTTTCATTATCAATATCTCGAACGGTTATTACAACTTCGTCAGGCATACGCTCTTGTAATTTAAGAGCTTCAAGACACCGATATAGATCATTAGCTCTTTTGAATGTGGGAATTAATATAGCCATTGTCAAATTTTGCATTAGATGAATTATAGCATGGAGTACTAAGAAATGCATTGGCTAAAATAGCATAATGTCGTGTAGGATACCATCTCTTGAGAATGCCCCACTTCCGCCTATTTCTGTTCGGATTTTCTTCGCATCAAGCCCTGTCAGAGGAAAGCCAATGCTACTCGCCGAAACTAAAACCACTTTAAAGATTTTCGAGGAAGATTTTATGAATTTCAAAATGACACGTCGGACGGCGTTTCTCTCGCTCTCTACCATTGCCTTAGGGCTTTTGACGGGCTGCGACCCGAAACCGGCAGCAACAGGCGGCAGTGGGGATGCGCCCGCTCCTGCTCCTCCCGCAGCAGCGGGCACGACGCTCACGCTCGCGGTGATCCCCAAGGGCATGACCCATGTCTTCTGGCAGTCCGTGAAAGCAGGCGCGGATAAAGCGGGCAGCGAGCTGGGTGCGAAGATTCAGTGGGTCGGGGCACAGAAAGAGACGGATCCTGCGGGACAGATCGGCGTGGTGGAGAACCAGATGAACGCCAAGGTGGATGGCATCGCTCTCGCGCCCTTGGACAAAGCGGCGCTTGCTGGCACGATCAAGAAAGTCCACGCCGCGGGAGTGCCGCTGGTGATCTTTGATTCCGCCGCCGATGTGACCGAGGATCAGTACGTGAGCTTTATCGCCACCGACAACCTCAAGAGCGGCGAGATCGCCGCGCGCCAGATGGGCAAGATCGTCGGGGGCAAGGGAACCGTGATCATGGTGCCCAACGCCGCCAACTCCGCCTCCACAATGGACCGTGAGGCGGGCTTTGAGTCGGTGATGAAAAAAGAGTTCCCGGGCATCACGGTCGTGCGCTCCAACTACGGCGAGTCGGATCGCAACAAGTCGCTCAACGTCTCGCAAGATGCCCTCTCGGCCCACCCAGAGACCGTGGGTATCTTCGGCTCCTGCGAGCCCTGCGCGATTGGGGCGCTCAAGGCCGTGGAGGCCAAGAAGCTCACGGGAAAAGTCAAGATCATCGCCTTCGACAACACCACCGAGATCGAGAAGTCCATCACCGATGGCACGATTGACTCCGTGGTGATCCAGAACCCTTTTAAGATGGGCTACGAGTCCGTGAAGGCGCTGGTCGCCGCGAAAAAAGGCGAGAAAGTGGAGAAGAAAATTGACACGGGCGTCGTGCTCATGACCAAAGAGAACATGAACTCCGAAGAAATGAAAGACTTCCGCGCCAAGTAAACGCCCTCCCCATCCGCCCCATAGAATGGGGCATCAGACGCCTACTTTCAATGGGTGGCTTTAGTGTCACCCATTGAAGGAAGTTCCCTCGCATCCGACTCAAAGTTCACGGAGGAAGTTTTCATGCGTACTTTTCTATTTGCTCTTGTCGCACTTTTAGGGGCAGTG
>NZ_CBAYMC010000257.1:0-5768 GCF_964826245.1 Armatimonas sp.
GGTCTATGGCACGGTACTCGTGGTAATTCTGGTGGCGCGCAATCTACGTTTCTCGGTACATGGCCTGTCCTATCTCTCGGTACGCGAGGACGAGATCGCGGCGCAGGCGATGGGGGTCAATACAACCACGGTAAAAGTGAAAGCCTTCGTGCTGGGAGCGTTTTTCGCGGGAGTGGCAGGCGCACTCTTTGCGCACTATGAGCGGACAATTCTCATCACGTCGTTTGGCTTTGTTCGCTCGTTCGATTTTGTGACCATGGTGGTGCTGGGAGGGCTCGGCTCGATCACAGGCGCAGCACTTGCCGCGGTCGTCTTGACCGCGCTCCCCGAGGTTTTGCGCTACACACTAGGATCAGAGTCCACAAAATACCGTCTTGTTGTCTATGCACTGCTACTCGTGATTATGATGCTGGTGCGGCCACAGGGCATTTTTGGCAGAGGGGAGCTTTCCCTGAAGCGCTGGTTTGGAAAAAAACAGGAGGTTGAAACAGGTTGAATAAACCATTTGTTTCTGAGGTTGATAAGAAAAACCGTGTTGCGGTTTTTGTCGATTTTGAGAATATTAAGCGATCGGTAGACGATTTTTTTGAGAATGATCGTGTTGAGCTGAAGCTAGTCCTAGATGAGATTGCGCGGATGACACACGGGCGTATTGTTCTCAAGCGTGCCTATGCGGACTGGAGTGTTTTTCACGACTATCGCTCTGATTTATTGGATAATGCGGTTGAGCCCGTCCAAACATTTCCCCTGACTCAAAAAGGAAAAAATGGCTCCGATATTCGGATGGCAGTGGATGTGGTGGAGTTTGTCCTTCGGCAGCCCGAGGTCACGCATGTGGTCGTGATCTCGGGTGACGCGGGCTTTACGCCGCTGGTGGTAAAACTGCGCGAGCTAGGCCTCCAAGTGCTGGGAGTTGGGGTGCGGGCCAGCACGTCTAACTATCTGATCAAGGCATGCGACCGGTTTATCTTCTACGATGATCTGCGCGACATTCCAAGCACGGGTGCAAGCTCTGATCCCTCGGGACTACTGATGCGTGCCTTGACGGCGATGGGAAATCGCTCCGTGCCCGGCTCGGCGCTGAAGATCCAGATGCGTCGCCTTGATCCGCTCTTTGATGAGAGCCGTCTTGGCTTTAACTCGTTTCTGGAGTTCCTCCGAGCGAACCTGGAGCTCGTCGATGTCCACAAGCCGCCCGTTGGGGATGTGACTGTCGCGCCGCATGGCTCGCTCTCGCTTGAGGAAAAAGTGGCCTACACGCCGCCGTCCGCCTCAGACAAGATGCGCTTCTGGCTACGCGAGAATAACTTCCGCTACGTGGCCTGTGACGAGCGCCATCAGATTATCACGGCTCTCTACACCATCTTCCAGAATGCGGAAGTTGAGGGCAGGATCTCTCTCAAAGAGGCCAAAGACCGGCTCCATGCCTGGTTTGAGGAGCACCATCCGACCGTCTCCTGGGACTCGGTAAACTCGACGGTCTATCACTTGTTCTACACCTGGTGCTTTGACTTTGACCGGAGTGAGGAAGCGGAGAGCAAGCAGCTCTGGGATCGCCTGACGACGCTTCAGACGGATGTGCTGAGCGCCGATGACCTGATCGAAAAGACCGAGCAGGGGATCGCCCGCAAGCTCTGGGAGCGGGAGCGGGAAGAGATTGATGCGGACGCGCTCAATGCTTGGCTCTACGATGGTAACCCAGAGGCACTGGAAAGTGTCAAGGAGCTAATTGAGATCGTCTCCGCACCCGACTACACCACGGTGGGACGCGTCGGGGGCGGCTAAGCTAAGGAGTCGAGTCGCCGTATGAGCATCGCCAACCAGGCCTGGAGCTTCGGGAGAACCGTTAGTGAAGTCTCTCCTCGCGTCATCCGCGAGGAGATGACCCGCGACTACCGGCTGGCCCTCGTCGGCGATGAGGCGGATCGGGCTGCTTTTCGCCAGCTCTTACTGCCCGAGAGTGCCAGTCGTGTGGAGCGAGAAGACGGCGGGACTCGTCTCTTAGAGCTGCCCCGTGCCCCCGATGAAGGCACCTCGGCGGGCTGTGCGGCGACGTTCTATCTTGGAGCTACTGGTGAGCCCGTCGGGGTTCGTGGCCCCAATGGGCTGCCTTTTGTGGGCACACAGCAGCAAGCCCTGGAGTGGGTGGCACAGATGAAGCCCGATCTCTGTATCGCCTTTGCCCGGTATCTGCCGGGAATCCGTCCTATGGCCTGCAAGCGGCTGATGCTCCGGGCCAGTGAGACCAATGCGCGCTTTGCCTTTCTCTCGGCACTGCCAGGAATCTTGCCCGTAACCTTGCCTTTCTTGCCAGCATCGTCGGCGATGGATGTCTTGGTGCTGACCAAGAACCAGGCGATGCTGGTGATGCGTCTTGCTGCGGCACATGGCCATCCGCCGGGCTATACCAAGCAAGTTCGCGAGGTACTCGGAACGGTCGCAGGGGCGATGGGCTGGCGCTTGCTGGCCCGTGAGATTGTCGGGATGATTCCCGCCGGAATAGGGGTAGTCGCTAAGACGGCTATCGCCTACTCCGGCACGATCACGGTGGGAAAGGCTGCTCTTTTTTACTACCAGAAAGGCCGCCAGATGACCGCCGACGAGATCCGTCAGGTGCATAAAGAGAGCGAGGCGGCGGCGCAGTCACGGGCGGAGCAGCTTGTCAAGAGCCCTCCGAGCCCTGAGGAGCTGACGGAACTCTAGTCGGGCACGCTTTCTGCCAACGCTTTCGGAGATACTGCTAGGGCGCTAGCTGCCGAACTCCACCAGAAAGCGCGGGCAGATCTGCTGGGTATCGTAGACGATCATCTCGTTGTTGGCGACGGTGCACTTGCCGGCCTCTGCAAACGTCGAGTCGTAGCCATCTTTGCGTGGGTCAAGTGCGGAGTTTGCTCTCTGAGGGCGGAACACCTTGCCCATGGCGACATCGCAGAGGAACATGAAGCAGTGATTGTCGCTCTTACCGCGCCAGTAGCCATAGGCATAGTTCAGCGACTTGGTGCTCTGGTCCGAGAAGTAGATACCGTTTCCAAAGGCACGTCCACAGCAGTGTGATGCTGAGGCGGGAGCGATGACAAAGCCGCTACGCAGGATCGAGAGCAGGTTGCTGGCTTGCGTCCCATGCCAGAGCTCCTGCACGTTGCCGATTTTCTTGCTGTGCGCCTCAAACTTCTGGCTCATGGCGGCGATCTCGATCTTAAAGACTCGCTTTACGTCTAAGTGAGCGCAGGCATGCATCGCTTTTTGGGTGCCTTGGTACTTGCACCGGATGCGCTCGATCTCGTCTTGATCTGTGACCAGCTCCAGCCGCGCTTCAAAGAGCTTGGGAGCGGGGGCGGCCTCTTTTGTGCTGTCTTCGTCGGCCTTGAGGATGAGCGCCAGGCTGGCTTCCAGTGCATCGAGAATCCCGTTTTGCTTCTGGACAGCCTCGGTGTCGGGGAAGAGCACTTTGGGGTCGGGCTTGGCGCGTCCGATGTTCTGTGGGATGAGCATCAAGTAGTCGTTGAGGGTTGGGATGAAACATGCGTGGCTCCAGTCGCTCGCCGCCACAAACTGCCCGATGGTGCTGAGAAGCGCCCGTGCTTCGGTGAGGGCATCCTGGGTGACCACTCCGAGGGGCGTGGAGAACGTCCCCTGACTCTCGTCGTAGGTCATCGTGGTCGCTTCGAGAATCCGGTGGACATTGACCCGCGCCAGATACTGCACCAGCGCTTGCGTCTCCGGGGAGCTGGTGACGATCTGCTCGGCAGCGACTTTTGCCAGCGTCTCTCCCTGAAGGTTACTATTGCCCGCCGTATTGGCCAGCGTCTTTTGGGGCCGGTAGCCCTTGCCTTCTTTCTCGCGGCACTTGGCGTCTAGCTGGTACTCGCTATAGCTGGGAAAGACCTTGCGCTGCCCGTCTTCCCCGACCCGTCCCCAGTGCGTCTCACAGGAACCGTCGGAGAGGAGTTTGATGTTCCAGAACTTGTTGTTGTTGCCTTCAATATTGGTCAGTACATACCGTGCTTCTTTGACCACGCTTATCGTTGCCATGTCTCACTTCACCTTGCCTTTAATCTCTCGCCCCGTGGTGTGCGGCTTCACCAGAAGACTCCAGAAGTCAGTGCTTAGGCGGAAACTATTGGAGGTATTGTGAGGCGATCTCTTCTTGGCGAAAGGGGAAGCCACTCTTCACCGAATCAAGGCCTAGGCTCCCGGTGCCAACGGAGATCCACAGCGACGACCCAATCTCTCCGCGACGCTCCCCTTGCTTGCGTATTTTGGTTAGCTCCCTTGAGCTAGGAGAAACGCTTCGACGGTTTCTCGGTGGGGGAGTCCCGCACGGTTGCCGTAGCGCTGGATGCGAAGCGCGACGGTGGCTTGGGCGAAGTTGGCAGCTTGGATGGCGGGCATTCCGGTGGCGTGTGCCCAGGCAAATGCGCCGTGGAAGACATCGCCCGCGCCGCAGGTGTCTACGACGTTGGAGATCGGGAAGGCAGGGAGAAAAACCGGCTCGGGCTGCTCTTGCGTGGCGATCATGACCCCTTTCTCGGCAAGGGTGACACCGGCGACCTTGACGCCCGCCGCCAAAAATCCGCGCACTTGCTCAGCGGGGTTGTCGGCGTGCTGAGGGAACGCGCCTGCGCCGCCGCCTTTGCTGGCAAGCACCACATCACAGAGTGGGAAAAGCTGCTCGCGGCCCTCGCGCATCGTGCCCAGATCAAAGGAGACATGGCCGCCTGCCGCTTTCACGGTTTGTGCGGCATGCAGAGCGCCGTCTAGGTCACGGCCATCTATATGGAGGAGGCTGGCCTGGCGCAGAAGCTCGTCGTGAGCGGGGGTGAAGGTCATGTGGGGAAGCTCCTCGGCATAGTTTGCCAGTGTCCGGGAGCCATCACGCTCATCCAGGAGCACCAGAGAGCGGCTAGTGGTCACGCCCTCCACACGCTGAAAGTCCGAGGAGACGCCTTGCTCATCAAGACGGTGTGCCAGATCATCGGCATCACGATCGTCCCCGACCACTCCCAGATAGACACACGAGAGCCCCCCTAGCTTTGCCACCGCCGTCAGCGCCACAGGAACCGGTCCGCCCACTTGCTCGAAGTAGCGACTCGCACGCACCTTAGTGTCGCGCTCCCAAGCAGGCACCACCGCGACAAAGTCTTTATTGATCAGTCCAAAACCAACTACCATATCACTATTGTACCGAAGGGCGCAGGTCGAGCAGGGTCAGCTCCACACTGACTTTTCCGTTCCACTCATTGAGCTTGGGGCTATAGACAATGTCTACGCGCTCGCCGGGCTGCACACGCTCGGTCCAGTCGCCGGACTTGAAGCGCACGGCTTTGGTGGGCCACTGCCGTCCCGGAAGCTTGATCTGGAAGATCGCGGTGTTGTTGTCCTTGCCCACGCGCCGCGTCTCAGTGATAATGCCGCCGCAGGTGAGAAAGACGGGCTCTGGGTTATCACGGCCAAAGGGGGCAAGCGCCTGGAACGACTCTACCAGGCCCTGGTTTAGCAGGCGCGTATCGGGAAGCTCGGCATCTATCTCCAGAGTAATCGGCTCGGGCTCATCGCTGATCAGCCCCTCCGCGACCTCGTGAAGGCGCTGACGGAACGCATCCAGGTTTGCCGCTGCAACATTCACCCCCGCGCTGGCTGAGTGCCCCCCGTAGCGCCCGAGCAGATCTGCACAGCCGTGGAGCGCGTCCAGCAGGCTGAAGTTTCCGTAGGTGCGCCCGGAGCCGCCGTAGCTATCGGTTTTTTCGTCGTAGCTGAGAATCAGGGTG
>NZ_CBAYMC010000258.1:0-5742 GCF_964826245.1 Armatimonas sp.
CGGTGGCTTCCCTCAGGAAAAACGCGTCGAGCTAATGGAAGGAGAGCTTGTCGAAATTATGCCGCAGAAGCCTGCCCATCGTCTCACCGTGAGCTTGATCCTGCCTATTGCCTTGCGCTGGTGCGGGGATAGCCACCATGTTCTCTGCCAGTCACCACTTCGCTTTAGCAGTAGTGTGCCTGAGCCTGACCTCGGCATCGTTATCGGCCAGCCTCGCGACTATGCCAACTCCCACCCGACCACCGCGGTGCTCGTCATCGAAGTCTCCGACACCACGCTTGAGTACGACCAGACCATCAAAGCCACGATCTATGCCACCGCAGGTATCGAGGACTACTGGATCGTCAATATCAACGAGCGCACGGTCGAGGTGCGCCGCCAGCCCGGCCCCAGCAGCTATCGAAGCCTGCAAACCTACACCGAGACAGACACGATTGCCCCACTCTTCAACCCTACCGCCAGCATCCTCGTCGCCGATCTGCTGCCCTAACGACACAGTCCCTCTTCCCGCGAGGAACGAGCGATAGGGGAGATGGCTAAAGCATGGGGAGATAGCCCGAAAATTCTTTTTATTTTTCTTTCCGCTTTGCCCACTTTCCCGTGAGTTTGTAAAAAGATAGGGTATAGTGTAAAACATTAGTTTGCCATGCGTTTATTTCTTGCCATAGAACTGGAATCTCACCTTGCGGATGCACTCAGCGCACTCCAACAGCGCGTGCAGGAGCGTGCGCCGGATGCCAAAGTCCGCTGGGTCGAGCCGGAGAACTTCCACCTGACGGTTCAGTTTCTGGGCGAGGTCGCAGAGTCGTCCCTGCCCGGCGTGATTGAGGCCTGTGATTTTCTCGTGCCTCCCCGCGCTGATTTCCGGATTCAGGTTGCCGGTGCGAGTTACTTCCCGAAAAAGGGGCCGCTCAAGACCCTCTGGGCCGGTATCAGCGAGGGCTCTGAGGAGTGGAAGCTGCTGGTGGAAGCTGTCGAGCCGTGGATGGAGCCTTTGGGGGCGCCCAAACACGGAGGGCTGGTGCCACACATCACCTTGGGACGTGTGAAAGAAGAGAGTGAGTCGCTCCGGGCCGCCATGCAGGCCGAAGCACTCACGGACTGCGGCGTGCAGTGGGCGCGACGCTTGACCCTCATTGAGAGTTTTTTGGGGCCGGAAGGAGCGACGTACGACACGCGTGGCACCTGGAGCTTCAAGCCAAATTTCTGATAAATAAAAAAAATCTAATGGATTTTATCAGAATCGCGGTCTTTGGACCGTTTTAACCGTAGAAAGCCCCCGCGGATAGCGGGGCGACGGTAAGGAGTTTGTGATGGATAAGGATAAGGCGCTCGATATCGCGCTTGCGCAGATCGAGAAACAGTTTGGTAAAGGTGCAATTAGCCGGCTCGGGGAGAAGACCATCGAGCCTATTGAGTCCATTCCAACCGGGGCACTTGCTCTGGATCTGGCACTGGGAGTCGGGGGAATCCCCAAGGGACGTATCATCGAGATCTACGGCGCGGAGTCGTCGGGCAAGACCACGGTAGCGGCACACATCGTTGCCGAAGCCCAGAAGCAGGGCGGGATCTGTGCCTATGTGGATGTCGAGCATGCCGTGGATCCCATCTACTTCAAGGCGCTCGGGGTTAACCTAGACACACTACTGATCTCTCAGCCAGGCACCGGGGAAGAGGCTCTAGAGATCGTGGATGCGCTAATTCGCTCCAATGCCATCGCGCTTGTGGTTCTAGACTCTGTTGCTGCCCTTGTGCCTAAAGCTGAGATTGAGGGCGACATGGGCGACAGCCATGTTGGTATCCAGGCCCGCTTGATGAGCCAGGCGCTTCGCAAGATCACCGGCTCGCTCAGCAAAACCAACACGTCAGCTATCTTTATCAACCAGCTTCGTGAGAAGATTGGGGTCATGTTTGGCAACCCCGAGACGCAGCCCGGTGGCCGTGCCCTGAAGTTCTACTCATCGGTGCGACTTGATGTCCGCCGTGTCGAGACTCTGAAAATCGGCAATGATATGGTGGGAATCCGCACTCGTGTCAAAGTCGTCAAGAACAAAGTCGCGCCGCCGTTTAAGCAAGCGGAGTTTGACATCATGTTCGGCCAAGGGATTTCCCGTGCAGGCTCGATCATTGATATTGGCACCGAGCTCAACGTGGTCACCAAGTCTGGTGCGTTCTACTCCTACAAGGGCGAGCGTCTGGGACAGGGCCGCGAGAATGCTAAGAAGTTCCTAGAAGAGCATCCCACGACGATGGACACCATCGAAGCTGAGATTAAGAACTCTGGTGTCGCTGATGATGTTCTCTCCCTCGGAGCCACAGCGGGAGCTGCTGCCGCCGAGGAGTAATCACTCTCTGGTATAAGTTCAGGTACGATAGGGGCATGCTGAAAACGCTTGCCCCTTTTAATTTTTCAGACCGAGCCGCCGTACAGGCTGCGTTTGTTGAGTGTGAGACTCTGCCGCTGATCCAAGGTTGGCACTCTGAGTTAATCGGCTTGCCTGCGACAGCACAGCTCGGGTGGCGTGAGGGACGGATCTGGGCGCTGGGAACACTGACCGATGCCGATGTCTTCAACGAGGCGACGGTAGACAACCAGAACACCTGGGAAATGGGTGATGTCTTCGAGGTCTTTGTACGCCGCTCAGACTCTGATGCCTACACGGAGGCGCACGTTACCCCAAACGGAGTTCGTCTGCACCTGAAGTTTCTGAATCGCGCCACGATTGCCTTAGCGCGTGGTGGGCAGCTCGATGGCGACACGCTCAAGTGCGATCCCAATGAGATCATTGCCCACGCCTGGCGCACCGAAGAGGGCTGGGTGGGGCTACTGGGCGTTCCTGTGGAGGCAGCCCCCGGCGAGAAGATCCGGGTGAGCGTCTGCCGCTACGATGCCCACCGCGACACAAACACAGAACCCGACGTGGCCTCAACCTCCAACCATGCCGAGTGCGACTTCCACCGCCCCGACGACTGGCCCGAATACACCGTCCCCGCCGGTTGAAACCGGCGTCTGCAGTAGCCTTCGGCTGCAAAGCCCGTGCCGGGCTACAAATATCCCCAGCCCGGCACGGGCTTCGCGGCGCTTGCGCCATTGCCGACGCCTCATTTCATGGGGCGGCTAAGGCCGGTTGGCCTCGACGATCTGGGCGTTGAAGATGCCATGAGAGCTAGAAACCGTGACGCCATTGCCGACGACGCAGTTTTCCAGATACGTCCCAGCTTTGACAGTCGCGCCCTCCCAGAGAACGGAGTTTTTGATGACTGCCTCAGCCTCGATAACCGCGTTTTTGCCAACCACCGTGTACTCGGAGATCGTGCCATGAACCGCTGCGCCTTCACAGACAAAGCAGTTCTCGGCGATGCGCTGACCTGCTGGAAAGACCACTTTGACCGTGCCGTCTAAACAATCGCGCTGGGCTTTTCGATAGATCGTGAGGTTGCCTACATCTTCCCAATAGGCATTGGTGGGAACAGCAAGCATCGGCTCACCAGCGGCTAAGAGCGCGGGCAAAACGTCTTTGCCAAAGCCGTAGAACGTTCTGGCAGGAATCGCATCAAAGACGCTCTTCTTAAAGATATAGACGCCCGTGTTGGCGAGGTTGGAGAATGCCGTACCTGGGGCAGGCTTCTCCTGAAAGCGCGTGATAAAGCCGTTCTCATCCGTCACGGCGATCCCAAACTGCGAGGGATCCTCGACGCGCTTGGCTCCAATGGTCGCGGTGGCGTTTTTCGCCTTGTGCTCCGCGATAATCGCCCCAAAGTCCATGTCGGAGAGATCGTCGCCGCCGACTACCATAAACGTGTCGTCGTCGGAGTCTCGGAAGAACGCCTCGCAGCGCTTGACGCCGCCTGCATCACCCCAGAGCTCGTCCTCGAGGGAGTACGAGACGTTCACCCCATAAGCGGAACCATCGCCGATGCTCGCCATGAGCTTCTCGCCCAAATACTGAACATTGATCATGATCTCCGTCACACCATAGTGCTTCAGGTGATCCAGAATATGCCCGATCACGGGCTTACCAACAACGGGAACAGCGGGCTTGGGAAGGGAGCGCGTGAGGGGATCCAGCCGCGAACCGATCCCTGCGCCTAAAACCATAGCTTTCATACTGCTTGCATTATGGGTTAAACGGGAACATAAGGAAAGCTCTTAGAGTTAAGAATAGCGTGAAAACTGAAATACTTATGGGAAAGTCGGTCCTCATTACCGGCGCAACGGGTGGAATTGGGCAGGCAGTCGCGCTACCCCTGGCACAGGCAGGGGCACATCTGACGCTCTCGGGACGCAGTGGTGAGAAACTAGAGGCACTCGCCAGCCAGCTAGAGCAGCTAACGGGCACACGCCCGAAAACGATTCTGACAGACCTTGGCCGGGCACCTCAGGTAGAGAAGCTCGTGACCGAGGCGGCAGGAGAGACGGGGCTCGATATTGTGGTGAATGCGGCAGGGGTTGGGCTGATCAAGGCGCTGGAGAATATCACGCCTGAGGAGATGACGCTCACGCTGGCCGCAAACCTCTACGGCGCGATGCTGCTCTCACAAGCGGCGGTGAAAGTGATGACGCCGAAAAAGTCGGGGCATATTCTGCATGTCGTGGGGATTTTAGGGAAAGCTCCGATGGCTCAGGCCAGTGTCTACTGCGCCAGTAAGTACGGCCTGACGGGTTTTTTGCAGGCGCTTCGTGCAGAAGTTTCCCGCCGGCACAACATCAAAGTGACGGGGCTCTACCTGGGCGGCGTGGACACTCCGTTCTACGACAATCCCGCCATCGAGATGAAAGTCCAGCGCGACAAGATGCTCTCGGCAAGTGATGCGGCGGAGGCGATTCTCTACGCCCTCACCCAACCCGCGCATCTCGTGCTAGGCGAGCTCACGCTCCAGCCCGAGAGTCACCAGCTCTAAGCTACGTGTTGCGCTCGACGATATAGCGGGCGATCTCACGCAGGGGCTCGGCGGACTCTCCAAAGATCTCTAAAGCAACAAGCGCCTCTTGCTCGGCAGCACGGGCGAGGCGCTTGCTCTCGTCCAGCCCGACCAGCTTGGGGTAGGTTGCCTTGTCGTGCTTGAGATCGGAGCCCGCGGGCTTGCCCAGCGTAGCATCATCGCCGGTGACATCCAGAATATCGTCCACGATCTGAAAGGCCATGCCGATTTTTTCGCCGTAGTGGGCGAGCGCGGCTTGTTGCGCTACGGAAGCATCCAGCGCACCGGCGACAACGCTGGCTCGCAGGAATGCTCCGGTCTTGTGGGCATGAATCCGCTGGAGCTGCTCCAACGTGACGACCTTGCCTTCGGCTTCCAGATCTTCCGCTTGGCCCAGACACATCTGGCTACAGGCACGGGCTAAAAGCACCGTGTGCGTGGGGGCAATCTCGAAGGCAAGTGCTTGGAGTGCATCGCCTGCAAGAATCGCGAGAGCCTCGCCGTACTTGACATGACAGGTGGGCAGACCGCGCCGAAGATCATCATCGTCCATCGCGGGGAGGTCGTCGTGGATGAGTGAGAAGGTGTGGATCATCTCTAAGGCGCAGGCGGCGGGTAACACTTGCCCTCTATCACTACCCACGGCCTCGGCGGCGGCGATACAGAGTAGCGGACGCAGGCGCTTGCCGCCTGCCAGAAGTGAGTAGCGCATCGCCTCACGGAGCGGCGAGCCATCTGCAGGGCAGAGCTGGTCTAGGGCAGCATTGACATGGGGCGTGTGAACCGCGCCCCAGGCTTCAAAGCTCATTTTCTGACACT
>NZ_CBAYMC010000259.1:0-5726 GCF_964826245.1 Armatimonas sp.
CAATGTGCAGGCGGTTAACAACCTCAAGAAGGGCGGCGAGGCGTTTGTAGCCGCGACCAACCCCGATGTTCTGGAGAGCAATCGCGCAATCATCGAGTTCCTGACACGCTTCACGCTCGTGATCGGTGCGGGGCCGAGCGATGGCTACTTGCAACCCACGCGCTTTGGGGATGTGCGTCTGCCACGCCCCGAAGTGACGCCTGAGGAGCTGGCGGCGGAGAAGCTACGCATTGAGAGTGATCTGGCAAAGATCGAGCTTGATCTTGCGGTGCTTAATAAGCGCCTCGACGATCCCAGCTTCGCCGAGCGTGCTCCCGAGGCTGTGGTGACAAAAACGCGCACGCAGCATGCGGAGCTTCTCGATAAGCAAAGCAAGCTCACCGAGCGACTCGGGCAGCTCTCCGCGCCGTCCGCCCAATAAATTAGGCGTCGTCAGTGGCACTGTGTGCCGCAAAGCCCGTGCCGGGCTACAAATGTTCCCAGCCCGGCACGGGCTTCGCAGCCGCAGGCTATTGTAGCCACGGATTTCAATCCGTGAGCAGGTCGGCGAAGCGGCTGGTGTCCACGCTGGAGAAGCTCAGGAAACCCGCCTGGGCGTTCTCGTCTTTGTACTTTGCCAGGAGCACGGCGCTGTCGCGCTCCCAGGTGAAGCTTTTCTTACCCATGGCTTTCTGGATCATCTGGCTGAGGCGCACGCTATCTTGCTGGGCAAGACGCTCTAGTGCAAAGACGGGGACATCGGGTAGCTCGACATACTCCTGGACAATCTGACGGTGGTAGCCCTTCGCCGCCAGAGCGGGCTTTTCAAACGCCTCTAGGATCGTCCCGTACTCGGGGAACATGCACAAACCCTGCTCCGGGTGCGCGATCAGGCCTATACTGGTGAACTCTGCCTCTTCCAGGTCCGTGGGGGGCAGGGGAAGCTCGGGCGTCTCTCCCACGCGCTCCGCAATTGTCTTGCCGTCGGGGCCTTTGTGGACAAACGTGTGGTGGTGAAAGAAGCGCTGGAGGGTCTCGGGGAGCTCTTCGGGCGCGATGACGATGATCTCTCCGCTGAAACACTCGATAAACGAGGCACAGAACTCGCGGGCCTGCTCACGGCTTGCGGCAAGGCGCTCGGGCTTACGAAAAGCGCTGGCAGGATCGGCTTGCAGCAGCTCTTGTGCACTCTCCAGAGCATCGCTGGCTTCGTCGGGCGTGAACAGGCGCTGCTCGCCGCTGAGCATCCAGTAGGTCTCCAGCGGGACGATCCCACTGAAGAAAAAGTGCCGCACTTTGAACGGGGCCGCGCCGACAAGACCCTGGTTGGCGACCACAGAGTAGGTAATGTCGTCCACGAGGTTGTAGGCGCTAATAACTCCGTTCTCGACACTCTCGATATAGAAAATCCCCTCGCGCCGGTCGCTCCAGCTTGCCAGAAGCGCCTGCTCCTCGGGCGAGAGCGTCTTTTTCTGTGTCTTGAGGAACCTCTCGCGCGGCGTCAGTCCGTCGGGGAGCTGCCACTCAAAGAGAAACGACTCTAAGAGCGAGATCAGCGCATCGTCGGGGATGTCGTCGAGGCCCATCACGCCCTCGGTCATGTCGAAGATCATCTCCGCGAACTGCTCGCTCATTTTGGGGGTCTGCCCAAAGGCCACCAGCTTCTGCTTCAGCGTGCCTGCACACTCCAGCAGTGTCTCTAAATCTGTCATGGGCTTATTTTACCCAGAACGAAGCGCTTCTGGAGTATCGCCGACCACATAGAACGAGCCGGTGACGACCACGCGCAGGGGGCTTTTGAGGGCTTCGTGGATGGCTTCGGGGACGCGTGAGATACGCTGTACGCTCAGGCCCAGGGCGTTGGCGGCGGCAATCACCTCGGCGATGGGCGTGGGCTTAAACGACGGCTCTGTGGCGATCAGTGAGTCTATCAGGGGAACCAGCTCTGCGAGAAAGGGGCCGGGGGCGTGGCTCTGCTTCGAGCCCATCACAAACGTGAACTTCTCTCCTGGAAACTCCTCACGGAGCGCCGCCGCCAGTGTCTGGGCACCGTCCTCGTTGTGCGCCCCGTCCAAGATTAGCCGCCGACTCTGGCAGAGCTGGAAGCGACCGGGAAGCGTCGCCGTTTCCAGACCTTGCCGAATCGCCGCCTCGGGGATTCCTAAAGTCCGTGCAAGGCAGGTTGCGGTGCTGGCATTGGTGCGCTGGTGCGGGCCACGCAGGGCTAGATTTACGCTTGCCGGAAGCTCGTTGCCGGAGACGTGGCACAGCGGAACGCCTTCCAGCGCCGCCTTCGTCTGAATTGCTGCCAGCGCCTCGGGCTCTGTCACCGGAGTCACGCAGGTGCGTGTGCCGCGCTTGAGAATCCCCGCTTTCTGGCTCGCGATCTCCCCGAGCGTGTTTCCCAGCAGGCTCATGTGGTCAAAGCCAATACTGGTAATCGCGGCCACCAGCGGCGGCGGGATGATATTGGTGGAGTCGTAGGTGCCCCCGATTCCCACCTCGATCACCGCATAGTCCACGCCCACTTCTGCAAAGTGCTTAAAGGCCACCGCCGTCTTAAGCTCGAACTCCGTGATCGCGCCGTACTCGCCATGGCGCTCCATCGCCTCCACATGCGGGGCCAGCTCCGCCACATGCCGTGCCAGCTCGGCTTCCGAGATCGGCTGCCCATTGACCATCCAGCGCTCCCGGACATCAAAGACATAGGGCGAGAGATAGGCACCGACCGAGTAGCCCGCCGCTTGAAGAATCGCGGAGGTCATGGTGGTCACGGAGCCCTTGCCATTGGTTCCGGCTACATGAATAATTGCTAGTTTTTCCTGCGGAGAGCCCACGGCTGCGAGTAAGAACTTGAGGCGTGTCGGGTCTTTTTTAGGGGAAAATAGGATTCGATTTGAGAGAAAACGAACCGCCTGATCAAAAGTCACGTCCTATTCTACCCTGACTGCCTACTGAGGGTAATTTCTACTCTACCAATAATGACTATATGCTGGAACAGCCTGATACCAAAAAACGAGGTCGCGAACGAGGTCGCGAAGGATTTACCTTGATCGAGATCATGGTGACCCTCATGATTGTTACCACTCTCATCGGAATCGCCGTTCCTAACTTCTTGCGTGCTCGCGAAGTCTCACGGTCACGTGCTTGCATCAAGAACTTGCGAACCATTACCGTCGCTAAAGAGCAGTATGCGATGGACAATCACTTGGCTTCAGGAGCGACGATGCCCGCTCTTTCTGCCCTTTGCGGCAATGGCACGACCGACTACATTCGAGGGAGTGGGCCTGTCTGTCCTTCAAATGGAACATATACCGTTGGGAATACAGCCACCGACCCGACTTGCTCTGTCGGGATAAATGCGGCAAATCCGTTTGCACCCCATATCTTGCCCTAAATAGTTCTTTATAAAAAAAACTATAGTTCTACATAGGATATAGCCATGAAGATTGTTCGTACGAAACGCAAAGCCTTTACTCTTGTGGAAGTGATGATGGTTTCTACGATTGTCAGTGTGATTTTTGCAATCGCATCCCCTAGTATTCGCCGAAGCCGTGAGGTCGCTCAAGCCCGTTCGTGCATTCGTAACCTCCGGCAGATTGACTCTGCTAAGGAGCAGTACGCCATGGACAACCGTCTGGTACAAGGGGCCACGATGCCTGCGCTATCGGTATTTTGTGGCGTAGGGACAGCCACCTACATCAAGGGAGGAACCCCCACCTGTCCACGTGGTGGAACCTACACGGTCAATAGCCTTGGTACCGATCCCACTTGCTCGGTAGGCACGGCTGCGCTCATCGCCCATGCGCTGCCTTAGCTCAGGAACCCTGTAGCCAGTCGCTTGAACTCCGGTGAGAGCACCAAGCTAAGATGGTCTGTCCCCGGCACCGTCACAAACTCTGCGCTTGGAAGCGCTTCTCGCAGGCGCTCCGTCTCAGGCATGAACGTGTCGTTCTCCGCAAGAATCACCCGCGTCGGGACTGTCAAGGGCTGCCGCTCATCCACACGCCCTGGCCAGCCTGGCCCACGCATCATCGCCGCCAGTGCCAAGAGATCGTTGTTGGTCTTGGCGGCGAAGCTACGAAACTGCCTCCCTACCGGCGACTCAATGCTCTCCGGGTGATCGGTCTCCAGCGCCTGCGCAATAATGCTGGGGAGCATGGGGATATTTTTCGTGCGTAGGACTTTATCCCCAATCCCTGCCAGCACCAGCCGCCGCACGCGCCCCGGATGCAGCATGGCGTACTGCAGCGCCAGCCCACCACCCATCGAGAATCCCAGAATATCCGCTGGCACTGCCTTTTCCGCATCTTGGACGGCAGCAATATCGCGGCAGAGCTTGCTGGGCCAGTAGGCATCGTAGGTGTGGAACTTGCTGCTCTTTCCGTGTCCCCGAAAGTCCGGCCCGATCACTTTGCGCCCCGCTTCCACAAAGGCCTGTGTCCACCCAACTCCGTGCCAGTTGCGCCGAAACGAGCTAGAGAAGCCATGAAGCAGCATAACGGGCAAGCCATCGCCGTGCACTTCATAGCGAATCGTGACTCCCTCAGCCTCATCGGTCTGTAAATCGTGCGTCGAAAACTCCCAGCTCATTTTTTGGGAATCCTCCGAAGGGCGAGAGGCCCCTCATTGGGAACCAGATCCCAGGCAAACACTCCATCCAGGCTCTCGGGCTCCAGCAGGTGGAAGAGCAGGGCCTGAAGGGGCTGATCGGTGGCGACAATATAGCCGGTGAGGCTCTCGTCCTTTGCCTCGCTCCACTCTCCCTCTAGCTGAACCAGTCGATGTCCCTGGAACAGAGTCCGTGCCGCTGTCCTCTGGCGCACCGTAAATGTCTGTACTGGGCCACTGTAGGGAGCCTGCGCTCCCTTGATCCCATGACGCTCTAAAAGGCCGATGAGAGGACTGTTGCTCGGGAGGATATAGCTCTTTGGCACAGGACGCGAGGTTATTGCTTTAAACCGATCCCAGATGGGTAGGGTGACTTGATCCAGCTCCTTGGGGGCTTTCCGGTGATCCGTCTCGGCATCTGGGCCAAGCTTCTCCAGCGGAATACTCTCCGCGCCCCGGCTCGCCATCTCGAAGCGCACGCCTAGCTCACTCCGGCGGCGCGTGTCGGCGTCTTTGACGAGCTTTTGGATTTTTGCGCTGTCTTTGGCGGCTTCCTCTAAGATCGCGAGCACAAAATCATAGGTTACTTTGACGCGCGTCTCAAAGGGCAGAAAACTCGCCGCCTCGGAGAGAATCGAAAGCCGACCGCGCAGGCCTGCGTAGTTGGTGACGTAGCGTGGCTCCTCACCAAAGGTCGCCCAGACGCGCTCCGTGCCGCGACGCTCCGTGTTGCCGTAGTCAAAGAGCTTCCAGGCTTTCTCTTTTTCTAGGCGCTTTCGCACCGTGGGAAGGAGTGAGTCGCGGACGTAGCCGAGTACGCTGGGGTCAGAGTTAGGGTTAAGGGGAGGGGAGTAGGTCAGATGGTAGCCGTGGCGCGTGCCGTTGGTGGTGTGCAGATCCATCACAACCGCGGGGTCATGTTTTCTATAGACATGCTCCAGTACGCCGCGCATCTCCGGCGACTCGGCCTTCATGCAGTCGCGATTGAGATCCAGCCCCGCGCCATTGGCCCGGTCCCCGATCTGCTCCGGCCCGTCTTGCGAGCCCCGGTTGCGCTTGCCCTCGCCCCATTTCTCGTTGCCGTCGCAGTTGTAGATCGGGCAGACGAGGAGCGTCAGCGTTTCCAAAAGTTTGGA
>NZ_CBAYMC010000260.1:0-5706 GCF_964826245.1 Armatimonas sp.
TTTTGGCCCCCCTGCCCCCCGGTAACGGGGGAGAAGGGGGAGGAGGGCTAAGAGTAGTGGCAGGCCGAAGCCCAACAGAACCCACCAGAGGGCTGGGGTGAACGTGCCCTCGTTAGTCCAAGCGCGGGCTTTAAAGAGCGGATCAACACGCGATGCCCACGCGGTGTAGGCCGTGGTGGGGAGGCAGGCTGCGGTGGCGAGGAGCAGGCCTTTCCAACCCACAATCCCCCTCCTCCCGTTATCGGGAGGAGGGCCGGGGAGGAGGGTGAAGAGCTTGTACACCCAGGCGACGGCGAGTAGATGCACGACATCGTAGGTGTGGGAGTTGCCCAGAATCGCTCCGGCGGCGCAGGCGGGCCAGAGGTCGGGGAGCTTTCTGGTGCGCTCGGACTTGAGGAGCGAGGCGAAGAAGACCACCATCAAGGCCGTCATTGGGGCGAAGAGCGGGGAGTAGTAGAGCGACAGAAACGTGATTGCCTCGGGCTGAAACGTATCAATCGGCTGACTTGTGAAGCCCTTCGCGGGGTTGTAGCCGCCCGAAAGCCAGCCAAAACCCGACGAGAAGCAGACCAGGGCAAAGGCGAGCTTCCGGGCACGCTCGCTCTGGATTGTTTCTTGGAGCAGCCAGACCACGGCGCGCAGAAGCGCCGCGCCGCCGAGAATCCGCCCTAGGTGGAAGGCAAGGGGCAGGCCGATGGCCTTGGCGAGTACTCCCAGCACCACAAACCAAACATAGAGCAGCTTGGGGCTCTGCGCCTCGGTGGAGAAGAGGTTGTGGTGGAGCACGTGCCCGCGCCCCGCCTCCCGCATCCACGAAAAGTACACCAGGCAGTCGTCTATGTTGCTCGTGAGGCCCGAGTAGAGCGAGCCGGGCGGCGTGTTCAGCCAGCCATAGAGATATGGCCCCGACGCAAGTGTCAGCGCCAAGGCTCCGAGCAAGAGATAGAACCGACGCTCAGGCCAGGCCTTGCTACTTGTCTTCTAAAAACGCCGTAAGTGTGACGGAGAAAGTGCGGGTCTCACCGGGGGCGATGTACTGCAAACGTCCGGCTTCGCGCTCGGCGGCGCGGCCTAGAACTTTGCAGTTGGCGGGCTCGATGCCGCAGACGTACTCGCCCTCGCCCATCATCTTCCAGACGGTCAGGTGTGGGAACTCGGACTGCTTGTAGCCGACACGCACACCAAAGCCCGACGGGTTCACCATTTCGATCTCCACGTCTTCCCCAGGAATATTGTGGAAGAAGCACTGCTCGGCATATTCTTTCGTTGGGGCGGTGAGGGTGTTAGCCGTGGCGTGGCCTGCGGCGGCATCGGCGTCTCTTGGGGTGCTGGTCGTGCCCTCGGGGAAGCGGATCACGGTGCCTTCCTCAACCAAGGGCCAGCCGAAGTTGAGGTGATAGAGCAGCATCAGGGGCGATACTTTGAAGCCCTCGTTGGTGACCGTGTCGGTGATGGTCATGCTGGTGCCACCGACGGGCGTGGTGATGGTGCGAGTGAGCCTGAGATTCTCGCCAAAGACCGTGGCCTCGCGCATCGTGCCCTCAAGGAGGATTGTCGCCTCGTCACCATCCCACTGCGTCCGGGCGCTCGTGTCTTCTGCGGGAATGTGGGAGAGACGTCCATGAATCCCGAGTGCTTCTTCGCCATCTTGGTTGGAGGCACCTGCGTTGCTCAGGCCACAGCCCGTGAGCAGCCCGCCGTGAAAGGTCTGGAGCCAGCCGCGTCCTTCGGGGACAAAGGCATGCGGGCTCGCCCAGCCCGTCGCCGAGACCCAGGCAAACGGGACGCCAAAGAGGCTCGCCGCCCCGATATCCATGCCGCGTGAGAAGAGAACCGTGAAGTCAAGCCCGCCGCCGGAGCGCACCCGCGCCGCTTTGACGCCGCTTTGGACGCCTTCGTCGTAGGTGAAGCGCTCGACACCCGCCACTTGAACCAGCTCGCCCACCCGCTGACGCACGGCAGTGCGCGAGTAGGACTTACCAAAGAGAGTTGCCATGCCTCGGATTTTACCTGATTTGAAGCTGCGACAGCTCGTTGCCCAGCTCCGGGTGATCGTGCTGGAGGTCGCGGAGCTTGGCACGAACCGCGATCGCCGCCTCGGCCAGTGCGTTCTCCATCTCTGCTCGAAGTGCTAGCTGGGCTTGCTGACTACTGGTTTGTGCCAGAACCGTCAGGCGTAGCAGATAGTCTTGCTCTAGGGCGAGGTAGCGCAGGTAGGCGAGGTGGAACGCAAGGCACGTCGAGTCGGGGAGCTTTCCGGCTAGCTTCTTGTCCCACTGTGCCGCCGATGCCATGAGGTCATCTGGCGAGGGAGTCGGGCGTGCTTCTGGGGTTGTTGCTTGTGAGGAGCTCGTTGTCTCGGTTGGAGTCGTTGCGAGGCGTAGCGACCAAGCCTGCCAGACACGCTGGCGATCTTGTTCAATGGCATTCACATCGCCCAAGTAGCGCATCAGGGGAGTTTGGGTGAGCGTGGGGCGGGCGATTTGGCGCGTTGTCGCAACAGGGATGAAAGTTGTCGCAACTGGGATGAAAGTGGTGGGCTGAGAAAGACGCGCTGGGGGGGACATCGGCTGGATCGGCCCCGGATAGGGTGTCGGGTTGTGGGAAGCCACGGGAGCTCGCGAAGAGCCCTCACGGGGAGAAAGCTGCTGTTGCTCCTGTTTCTGGTGCAGACGATAGCTCTCCCCCCAGCGGATCAGCGCGACCATGAGAAAAAAGAGCCCGGCCAGCATGGCGATTAAAACAAGAATTCGTGGGTTCATGGTCGTGACGTCGCTTCCGAGTATAGACTTTCCTTAGTATCGGAAAGTTCCTCCAGGTGAGCTAGCCCGCCACGATCTCAACATTGGCTCTGGGAACCGTGACTTCTTCACCCGTGCTGGCGAGCTTGGCACGGAGCACACGCACTTCGGTGCCGGAGTCTACTTGTACAAGCTGGGTGGGGAGCTCGGTGACGGTTGCGAGTGCACCAAAATACGGCTCACGGATAATGCGGATCTGGCCACCGGGCTGGAGCGTGAAGTTGAGCTCGGCATCATCGTGCTGGCCAATGCCCTCGTTCTCGGTCTCGTCGGCGACAATTACCTCCGGGCGAATCACCCCGGCGCGAATCTGGGTGGCTCCACTGATAGCGGCGCTGCGGCCCTCCAGTGACTTGAGCAGGTTGAATGTCCGGTTGGCCATCGCAATGGTTCCGAAGCCCTCGGTGAGCACCATGGTGAGAGGGATATTCTCGTGGCCCGTGATCGCGACCCCGATATCGTAGCCTAAGTAGTCCACCATGTCCTTGTCCACGATTCCACCCACCACGATTCCGACGATGCCCAGCTCCGCCGCTTTTCGCAGCGCCGCCCCAGAAATATTCGAGCCCCCGACAATGACTTTTCCTGCCTGACTGGCGTTGATATCGCTCTCGGTGAGGGGCTGATCGGGGCTCTGTGAGACCATCAGAAGCGGTGCACGGCGCTCGCCCCCAATGCCGAAGATTCCCTGGATGAGGGCACCGTGGGCCGTGATCTCTACGCCCTCACCCTCGATGACTTGGGTGATCTTGCCCGGAATGTAGGCCGTGATCTCCACCGGGGTTGGGGACTCACGGATGCCGACATTGCCGGAGATGGGGGAGATGATCTCAATGACCCCGGAGGTGCTGGCCTTGGCATCGGCGATAAAGAACTTGCCAAAGAGCCCCTTGGTGCGGGCGATCAGGTCGCCTTTCTCTACACGATCCCCGATCTTGATAGTGAGCAGCTCAGGCACCTCGGACGCGTCCACGCCCAGCCGTGAGGCCACTTTCACGGTCTGCATGATGCCCGGAAGCTTGGCCTGCGCCACGGCGGTGTCGGGGAGAACCCAGTCCCCCAAACCTACCAGAACCTCGCCCTTGAGCGGTAGCCGTCGCGTCTTAACGATTGTCGTTCGCGGGCTGACAGTCAGCCCCGGTGTGTAGCCACTAGCCATGGTTTTCTTTTTGTCCCCAGATCAGATGATAGTACAGAAGTGCCTCGGTCGCGCCGTGCACCGCGAAGTGTGGCGCGCAGTGCGCCTTAAGCTCGCTTTGTGTGAGCCGAATAAAGTAAATCCCGCCCGGATGGTGCCCCTCACGCTCGCTCATAAAGCTCACGGGTGGTCCCCACCGATAGGCTGAGAGTGCGATTCGCCCGCCGTTTTTTGCTGATTTACAGGCCCGCGCCAGATGTTTCAAAGCGCCATCTCGCGCTTCGGGAGTCGGAATGTGCTCATAGACGCCAAACGAGCCGACCCGATCAAACGCTTCGGACTTGGTCGGCAGTCGTGAGAGATCCGCCTGCACAAAGAGTACCCGCTCTGCCAGGGCTGAGGGGACTTTTGTTTTCGCCACCCGCAGAGACTCTCGGGAAAAGTCCACACAGACGAGCCCCCGCGTGCGCTCCGCAAATGTTTTCGTCATGCGCCCGGTGCCACAGCCACCCTCCAGCATCAAGTGTGAGGGCTCCAGCGGCAGAAACTTCAGGGTGAGTGGCACCTCGTAGTAGGTAAAGAGCTTCAGCCCCAGCATCTGGTCGTAGGACTTCACTTGGGCATCGCGCGCCTTCATCTCCGAGCGTTTTTCACTCGCCTCCGTGTCGTCGGCGGCACTACCCCGCAGAACATCGGGCAAGAGGTTTGGAATGCCATCGGTCACCGGGTAGCTCCGCCCGCTTGCCGTGGTCAAGGTCCCGTGCGCACTTGTTCCATCCCATCCCGAAAGCGGCTCACCCGTCTCCGGGCAGATTAGTAGCGAGAGAAGCTCCTCACGAATTGTCACGGGCGCAGTATAGCCGAGAACCACGCTTTCTCGCTAGTCTCCTACTCCTGGCGGATGCTCAGGAGCTTGAAGGTGTCGCGCTGGGAGTAGATCTCTAGGGCGCTTCCTCCAGCGACATTTTCGTAGCGGGTGCGGATGGCGGGAGCTCCGGCAAAGACGACCTCAAGATCAGGGGTGCGGCGTAGGCGTGGGGTGGCTTTCCAGAAGGCTTGGGCCTCGGGAGCGCCGAGCAGTAAGCGGCTCAGACCGATGGCGAGAGTCGGAGCGGTGCAGTTGTCACACTGCATGGTTAGGACATACTCACCGCGCAGAGCATTGAAGCCACCAGGGAGTGTCTGGAGCGCTTTTTCGGGAGCCAGGCAGCCGACTCTTGCGGGCTTGCCACAGTAGGCGCAGGTCGCCTGGCCGCGCTCCAGAGCTTGCTGGCAGTAGCGAAACCCAGCGGCATCGAGCCGGCTCTGCATCGTGCGGAAGCCCTGCGCCTCCCCGAGAATGCGCTGGGCCGCACGGGTTGCCAGATCCACGCACTCAAAGTACTGGCCTGTTTGGGGGAAGCAGTGGGGGCAGCGCAGAAAAAAGCAGTCCTGCGGGTCACGTAGCGCCTGGAGCCGCGCTGTGCCGCAGGTGGCGCACCAGAGCTTTGTCTCGATCCAGGACGCATCGCTCTCCGAGATCAGGCCATAGGCAATCGCATCGTCGCGAAAACGGGACTTGAGAACCTCCTGGAGCGCTTGCCTGCCCCGGTGGAGACGGACCGCGAGGGTGCCCGTGGTGGCTCCAAGGCGCACCGAGAGCTCGCTCAGCGGCGTGTCTTCGACATACTTGGCGACCATCAGCGCACGAGTTGGCTCAGGGAGGGTGTCTAGGGCGCGGTCTAGCAGGTCCAAGAGCTCACTTTGCTCTAGCTCCGCCTGCCAGCT
>NZ_CBAYMC010000261.1:0-5643 GCF_964826245.1 Armatimonas sp.
ATGTAGCCCTGAGCACAGGCCCCGCAACCCTGCGCGGCCTCGACTGGGACGATGCCGGAGAGCAGCTTTTGTTTATCAAGGCTCTCAAAGCAGCCAACCCCGCCCCCACAAGTGGAGGAGCTACTGGGGCATTGTGGCACTGGAAAGTCGGCGAGACGAAGGCGACGGAGCTGGTGACGGAAAAGACGGCAGGCGTTCCCGCAGGCTGGCAGCTCGCGGACGGCAGTAGCGCACGCTTTCTCAAAGATGGCCAGCGGCTAAGCCTCGCGCTTGCGCCCAAGCCCACGCCAAAACCCAAAGACCCCGTAGAGCCGATCAATGTGGATGTCTGGAGCTCGATAGATCCGCTGCTCCAGACCATGCAGAAGCTCCGCGCCAATGCACGGCCCAGCTACCCGGCGCTGCTCAGTCTCAAGAGTGGGAAACTTACCGTGCTCTCGGGGCCTGATCAGCCGACGGTTGCCGTGGGTGAGGATACCAAGCGCTGGAGCCTGGGGCGCGATGCGAAGCCCTACGAGCAGCTTACCTCGTGGGATCAGAGCTACAGCGATCTCTACCTGGTAGATTTAGAGTCAGGCGCGAAGAAGAAAGTTCTCACCAAGCAGGGCGGCGCGGCGCTTCTCTCGCCTAACGAGAAGTATCTGGTCTGGTGGAGCCAGGAGCAGAAAACGTGGCTCTGCCGTGGCATTGATAGTGAAAAGGTGGTCGATTTAGGAGCAAAGATTCCGCATGCGCTCTGGAACGTCGACGATGACCACCCCGCGCCACCACCACCCTACGGCTCGGCGGGCTGGACTGCCAATGATAAGTCCATCTTGGTCTACGATAAGTACGATCTGTGGGAGGTAAACCCAGAAAACGGCGAGGCGCGACAAGTGACGGGTGGGCGCAAGGCCCGCATGACTTTTCGGATGAGTCGCGTGGGCTTCGATCCCGACCAGCCCGCTGTCCCCACCGACAAGCCGATTCTCTTCTCGGTCACGGATGAGACATCACGGGCCGAGGGCTTCTGGCGGCTGGACTCCCTCAAAGACGGTCGCCCGACAAAGATAGCTCTGGATGACTGCTCGTTTGGCGCGCCGGTCAAGGCACGCGATGCCGACACGGTACTCTTCACCCGCGAGCGCTTTGACCAGTTCCCCGATCTCTGGCTCGCTCCGCGCCTAGAGAAGATCCCACAGGCCACCAAGCTCACCGATGCCAACCCACAGCAGCACGAGTTTGTCTGGGGCAAGAGCCAGCTCATGACCTACACCACCGGTGATGGGCAGAAGCTTCAAGCCGTCCTGACACTCCCCGATAACTACGACCCCAATAAAAAGTACCCGCTCATGGTCTATATCTACGAGCGCATGGCCGACCAGCTCCACAACTACGTGCGGCCGGGGGTGGGCACGAGCATCAACGTGAGCCGCTTTGTCAGCAATGGCTATATCGTTCTGAGGCCGGATATTACCTACCGCACCGGCTACCCCGGCGAGTCGGCGATGAAGTGCGTGCTCCCTGCGATCCAAGAAGCGCAGCACCTCGTCAGCATTGACGACAAGCGAATCGGGATTCAAGGCCATAGCTGGGGAGCCTACGAGATCACCTATCTGATCACGCGCAGTAATCTCTTCCGAGCGGTCGAGGCCGGGGCCGCCGTCTCCAACATGGTCAGTGCGTATGGGGGGATTCGCTACGAGAGTGGCATGAGCCGGGCATTTCAGTACGAGCGCACCCAGAGCCGCATTGGAGGGCCACCGTGGACGGATCCACTCAAGTACATCGAGAACTCCCCGATCTTCTGGGTGGATAAAGTGCAGACCCCCTACCTCTCCATCCACAACGATGCCGATGGCGCGGTGCCATGGACACAGGGAATTGAGTTCTTCTCCGCCCTGCGTCGCCTCGGAAAAGAAGCCTTTATGTTCAACTACAACGGCGAGGGCCACGGCCTGACGGGCCGGGAGAACATGAAGCACTGGACCGTGCACATGGCCGAGTTCTTCGACCATTATCTACTCGACACGCCACGCCCGGATTGGATGAAGTCCGGAGTGCCCTATACCGAGCGCGGCGTCCGCGACCTGCGCCCGCTCTACACGAAGCCCGAAAGCAAAACCCCATGAACTACCCTCTCAACATCTCGTTTAAGCTCCTCACGTTTACCAGCCAGCTCGAAGTCACCGATGGATCGGGGGCGACCGTCTGCTATCTAAAGCGTAAGCTCTCCTGGAAAGAGAAGATCACGATCTTCACGGACTCTGGGCAGACTCAGCCTCTCTACTATATCGAGGGCAACAAAGTGATTGCCGTCAATCCAATCTACACATTTACCGATGCCCGCACCGGCGCAGAGCTGGGGAGCGTGACGTGTAACGGCTGGAAATCGCTCTGGAACATTGACTACCAGATCCGCCCTACGGGGCTGGACAATGCAACACTCTCCATTGACGAGGAAAACCCGTGGATCAAGGTCATTGACTCGGTCGTCGGAGAGATTCCTGTGCTGGGACTGGCAACGTCGTTTCTTTTTCATCCTGCCTATCTCGTCAAGCGCGGCGATGCCAAAGTGCTCCGCCTCGTCAAGAAGCCGTCTCTGTTTGAGAGTAAGTTCCAGCTGGAAAAGCACACAGATCTCTCCGAAGCGGAAGAGACGCTTGCTTTGCTTGGGCTCTTGGTCATGATTCTCGCCGCGAAGAACCGAGGATAGGCTTCCATGGAAGAGATTAAGAACTGGCTCCAGCAGCTCGATCAAGCGACCCACGAGTGGCTTGGCGAGCTAGGCGACGAAGTGACCGAGACTGAGCTGACCTGGCAAGCCTTCCCTGATGGCCATAGCATTGGCTCCGTACTCACGCATATCGCCGAGGTCGAGGCCTACTGGCTCCACCACATCGCGTGCGGTGAGCCCTATCAGGATATTGAAGGCGACGTACTCAATGCAGAGATAGACCAGTTTGGGATCAAGTGGCCAACGCCACCGCCGCATCCGCTGAGCGTTTACAAAGCACTACTCACCACGACACGGGAGAAGACGAAGCGACTGATCGGGGCGCTGGACAGTCCCCAGCACACCGCGATGCGTGGAGAGCGGGAGTTCACCCTGAGCTGGCTGATGACCCATGTGATCGTCCACGAGGCGTATCACGGCGGCCAAGCCATTCTGCTTTTGCTGCAACAACGAAAGCGACCTGCTTGATAACACCGCAACTTCAAGCCCGCTTAGAGACCACTCTTGGGCAGCGGATCATCAATATCAAGCGGCGCATGGGCGGGTACTCACTGGCGCTTCGGCTTCGGCTGGAGCTGGCAAACGGAAATTTTGCCTTCGCGAAAGTGGCCACGACAGAGGACACGGCCCGCTGGCTGCGGCGCGAGGCCGTGGTCTATGAGCACTTGGGAACGCAGTCATTTCTGGCGGAGTTTCTGGGTTGGGACGACGACCCTAATCAGCCGTTTCTCTTGCTGGAAGACCTAAGCGAGGCGCACTGGCCACCGCCGTGGACACCCGCACGAGTGGACGCAGTGCTCTATGCACTTGCCGACGTTCGCCGTGCGCCACTTCCCCCACAAACTCCCACGCTGGAAGCCGAACGGGCGGTGCTCACGCGCTGGGCAGCCATCGCCGAGAACCCAGCGCCCTTTTTATCGCTTGGCTTGTGTAGCGCTGCCTGGCTGGAAAACGCCCTCCCGACGCTTCTCGATGCTGAAAAAGCTCTGAACTTGGACGGCACGGACTTTCTACACCTCGACGTGCGCTCCGACAACCTCTGTTTTATGGGTGATCGGGCGATCATCGTGGACTGGAACTGGTCGTCGGTAGGCAGTGGCGACGCCGACATTGCGTGCTGGCTCCCGAGCCTACACTCCGAAGGCGGCCCGCTCCCCGAGACGATACTCCCCGATGCCGCGCCGTGGGCCGCCGCGCTGGCTGGGTTCTTTGGAAGCTCGGCGGGCCTCCCCCCGCCGGAAGGAGCCCCCACCGTCCGCACCGTCCAGCGCACCCAGCTCGAATCCGCGCTGCCGTGGGCGGTACGTGCACTCGGATTGCCGCCGGTTGAAATCGGCGTCTAAAAGCCTCATGCTTCGGCTGAGAAATCGCTCCGCGATTAAAAATCTGTAGTCGCGGAGCGACTTTTTGGCGCTTGCGCCTATACACGCCGCTTTCAATTGGCGGGGATTTGAAGATGACCGACGAAATGTTTCTGGAGGCTTTTGAAGACACCAGCCTTCCGCGCTACGAGTGGACGCACTTCTCCCACGTTCGGATGGGCTTTCTCTACCTGAGCCGCCTGTCCTACGCCGAGGCAGAAGAAAAAATCATCGCGGGCATTCAGCGCTACAACGCCGCCAAGGGCAACCAAACCGGCTACCACCACACCATCACCATCGCCTTCGCCCGGTTGATTGCATCGCGCCTCACGGAAAACCTAGACTGGCCCGTGTTCGTCGCCGCAAACCCCGAACTACTGAGCTTCACCTGCATCCAAAAACACTACAGCCCCGAGCTTCTCAAGAGCCAACAGGCACGCGCCGAGTTTGTGGAGCCCGACTTAGGGGCATTGCCATCGCTCGGCTAGTCGTACATGTTAAGCACAGCATCTTCCAGGTCTTCAAGAAAGTAGTCTAAGAAACTCTCCGAAGTTAGGTAGATACCCGATTCATAGGGGCTCCAGTTCAAGACCTTTCCTGTCTCTGTGTCGAGGCAGTAGTAGTACTCGTCGCAGTGGACAATGGCAATAAAGTGCGCGGGCATCCCACGCTCTCGGCAGTACAGTGTCCGCTTTACGACACTGTAAGGCTTCACCAAACCTGTCCCGAGGATCTCGGAGCCAAATATATTCCCATGACCGTAGTTTTTGAGAAACCAGATATAGCCTTCGGGGAGGATAACGGAAAGGTCTTTGGCAATCTCGTCGATGACTTCCTGTGAGACGCCGCCGGTGAATGATCTTGGTTTGCCGTGCTCCGCAATAAGCGCGCGGATTTGCGTATGAACCGCCTCTAACGGTGTTTCGTTTTCCATAGATTGCTTTTCTTGAACCCAGTCCCCCGGCGAGCGGGGGCTAGGGGGTAGGTTTGCTCAGCATCCCCTCTGCCTGTGCTTCGCAGGCATTCAGGGCTTCTTCCACGCGTCGGCAGGCGTCTTCATCGGACTCGCCTTCTCCGATAAAAATTGGCTCACCGAAGACCCAGGCGGCGCGACTGAACGGGGCGGGAAGCTGGTAGTCGTCCCAGGTAGTGAGCAGCTTTCGGGGAGTTGCAGTGGCGATCAGCGGAATAATGGGCTTGCCGGAGCGCCGGGCAAAGAAGACGACGCCGGGCTGGACTTTTCGGGCGGGGCCGCGTGGGCCGTCGGGGGTGAAGGCCAGGACGCCGCCTTTTTCTAGCTCGCGTAGCATCTGAACCGCCGCCCGTGCCCCACCCCGGCCCGTGGAGCCACGGACAATCTGGTAGCCAAAACTCTCGAAGTTACGCGCCTGGATGTCACCGTCTTTGGAGAGCGAGACCAGCGCCCAGTAGCCTCGGTTGCGGTAGCGGTAGAGCGAGAGGAGCGTGCGACCGTGCCACGTCACCAAGATCCCGCCATTGTGCTCCTTCAGCGTCGCCATTGCCGCCTCTTCGCCAACAATGGTCAGTCGCGCCGTGCCTGCCAGC
>NZ_CBAYMC010000262.1:0-5589 GCF_964826245.1 Armatimonas sp.
CCGCCGCATGCAAGCCTAAGCTTTTAGAACAGTAGAGCAGGAACCTGCAAGATTCGGGCGGGGCCGAGGAGGCCGGATTCGAGGGGCTTGTCGTCTTTGGTCCAGTAGCGCCAGGTGGTAAACGTGACGCGGTCGGTTTTGGGGCGGGGTGTGCCCTCGATAAGCCATTTGGGCCAGGCTTTGATGGGGCCGGTCTTGCCGGTCCACTCGACGTCTTCTTCGGGCGGTAGCTGCTCGTCGCCGATCAAGCGGTTCACCCAGAGGTTGGTGACTTTTATCTCCAGCGTGTTGCTGCCGGGGCGCACCAGCTCGGTGATCTCTAAGCGCCACGGGGCTTTCCAAAGAGTGGCGATGGGCTGGCCGTTGAGGAGCACATCGGCGAAGTTCTTGACGATTCCCAGGTCGAGGATGACGGCACGGGTGGGATTGGGCGTGACAGTAAAGCTTGTTTTGTAGGTGGCAGTGCCGGAGAAGTACTTGGCATCGGGCTCTGTGAACTCGGTCCAGGAGCTGAGTTTTTCGAGCGTGCGTGGCTCTTGGCCGGGGAAGGTCAGCTCCCAAGCGGTGAGGGGGGTCTCACGGAGCGCGGGAGCTGAGAGCTGCTTGAGCGCGCCACGCGGGTCAGTGAAGGTGTAGGTGCCGGGCGTGTAGGCCAGGAGCTTGCCGCCTGTGAGCGTGAACTCGGGGAGGGCGTTGTCCGGGCCGCTACCCAGCAGCACCAGTGTCTGGTTCTCCCCGACCGTCTTCTCTAGCGGCTTGCCATCGAGCGTGTAGGAGATGCGGAGGTGCTTGACATGGAGGTTGATCGGGTCGCCGAAGAGGGCGTTGGAGGCGGGAATCTCCACCTCACCCTTGGCCACCAGCTCCTTCACTTTCGCGGTCACGTCCGCCCCGCCGGCACCGTCAACGGCTTCGTAGCGTGCGGAGAGGATTTCAAGCACGGGCGGTTTGGCAACTTGTGCTGGGCCGCCGGTGCGCTCGACTTTTGCAAAGCTCTTGCCGGGCTTGCTGCCCTTGCGGAAGATTACAAAGACCGACTCGGCGGGGCCAAGGGCCAGCGTGACATTGGTGTGGGTTTTGTCGGTCGTCCAGAGCGGTGCCGACTCGGTCGTGCCGGTCTCCGGGTGCCAGAGCTCAGGGGCGTGGCCTGCGATGCGGAAGCCCACTGTGGCTTTTTGCTGCGTGTAGCGCTGGTTGCTGACAAAATAGATCTCGGCCTCGGGCGTGCTGCGGTGCAGCCAAACAAACGGAGTCCCCTTAGGCAGCGCAACATCGGGTGCGGGGAGCGCGGCCTCCAGCGTGGTGAGCGTGAGCTGCGCGCCCAAGGCTTTCACTTGGGCATCGCACGCGGGATAGTTCACCAGGCTTGGGGACTTCTCGGGCTTACGCCCGACAATCTTCGCGCCCGCCTTGCTTAGCTCGACCAGCTTGGCGGCGGTCTGCGGAGTCAGCCAGATCGAGTCAGGGATCATGAGGACTTTGTAGCGTGCACCCGATGGAAAGACAATCTCGCCCTTGTCCACTTTAGCAGTCATCAGCGCCGTGCGGTCGCAGCCGTCGTAGTCGTAGCCGGGCGGCAGGCTCGGGCGGTAAAGATCATTGGGGGCATCATCGCCGCAGAACGTCAGAACGTCGGCCACAAAGCGCCCTGACTGAAGCAAGTGCTGGCAGCGCGCGACATAGGTCAGCCAGGTCGTGGCTTGCTTCCACCAGGTCTGGGTACGCTCTAAATGTGAGCCCCACGGCCCCATGGTCATGCCTGGCTTGAGGTCTAGCCAGGGCTGGTGGGCGTAGCGGTGGAAGATATAGCGATTGACGCCTTGGCTAAACATTCGGTCGCCCAGTGCCTTGATCCCATAGGGCTCGACCTGCCAGCGCCCCTCAAACTCGCCCGCCGTAAACGACTCCGCCCCGACAATCTTGCGACCCATCACGTGCGCACAGCTCGCCGCCACTTTTACCGTCTCGCCTGCGCTTCCCCCCGGCACCCAGAACTCGCCCATGAGAATATCGCCCTGCATGCCAACTTGCAGATTGTCAAACGGGCCGTTGCCGTAGGGCTCAATAGAAAACTGCATCTTGTTCTCGTGACAGAGCTCTTTAAAGCGCCCCGCGTAGTTTTCGCTAAAGAGATCCGCGATCGTGCGGCGCCAGTCCCACAAGAAGCGCTCGGACTGCTCCGGGCTCCCGATCACGCGCCCAGTTACCACGGGCATCCACGGCAGGGGATCGTAGCGGTGCTGAGCGATAAAGGCGCGACGTAGCTTCGGGGTCCAGTTCTGGCTTCCCATCTCGTAGGAGTCAATCAGCGCATTGTTAAACGACTTGCCCACCAGCTCCGGCCCCATGTCGGCAAGTACCGGCGCGACCCCTTTCTCCCAGTGCAGCTCGATGGCCTCGCGGCTGAGCTTGTCGCACTCCAGGCCACGACCTGCCTCAGGCGCGGGGGAGTTTATTGCGCCGGTGGGAGTGTGGCCCATGCGCAGCAGCAGCCACTCGCCTGCGGGGGCATCCCAGGTCAGCTTGCCGTCGGCGGTGCACTGCAAGACGGTGACATTGTCCCCGGGAATCGCACCCTCGGTGGCGGCTCCCTCGCTCGCCACACCCTTCACATTCAGCCCAAGCCCATCGCCGCCTCGGTCAAAGAGGGCCTTGGCGCGGATATTCTCTAGGCGTGCCATGTCGCCCCCTGCCGGAAGTTTCACCGCCAGCACCGCGATATCGTTGTAGTACTTTTCCCGCTTCGTCGGCTCTTTTAGGGTCAGCGTCAGCTTGCTCCCACCCGTAACCGCAGTCTCTGACCAAGTAAGTACCTGCATCGCAAACTCGGGCGTGATCCAGGGGCCGCCCGAGCTCGACCAGCCCGCACAGTTGTGAAAGCACAGCTCCAGCCCAAGGCGCTTGGCCTCTTTGGCGGCGTGCACCATCGCCTGTCGCCACTCGGGGGTCATGTAGAGCACTTTCCCCAGCGGAATTCCCTGATCGACATTAAAGATCTGCGCTCCGCCAATTCCCGCCTGCGCCATCGCCTCCAAGTCCGCCGTGATTCCCTCCTCCGAGATATTGCCGTTCATCCAGTGCCACCAGGTATGAGGCCGCGCCGCTAGCGGCGGCGTCTGGAAGTCGGTGGCAACCAGCACCTCCGGCGGCATTGGCATGGCCTTAGGCGCTTTCTTCTCTCGTTGCTCTTTTTTCTCTTTCTCTTTCTCTTGGGCAAGAGTTGGAGTGGCCACGAGGGCAAAGCTGGAAGCGAGAAACACACGTCGGTTCATAGTGAGAGATTCGGCACGGAAAGTGCCTCTACCTGCCTCGCCCAACAAAGCAATTCTGGTTGAGAGAAGCGCTCAATCACCGATGAAGCGATTTTTTTAGAGAATGGAGACAGCGTTGCACTGGTAGAAGTGCTCTGTGATTGTCCTCACAAGAGCACTCTTCGGAGCCGTCGCCTTCCACACTGACGATTCCCTCGGCGTAGTACGCCGCCATTGCTTCGTCAAACTTGCCTTCGCGGCAGAGGTCAACCAGGCCCTGCCCTATCTCTGAAACACTCAGCATTTTTTTGAAAAGCAAGCCAATGTTTGTTAAATTTGGAAAAAGAAAAAGCCGGGATAACTTCCCGGCTTTCAGAGTGGGTTTTCTAGATTTTCTCGCCGTATTTATCGAAGTGAAGTGCCTTGCACTGCTCCGTCCAGTTCTCCCGGCCAATGCGGCCCTGGAAGTGCTCGATATGCTCCGCGACTTGCTCCAGCATCTCCGGCGAAAGAAGGGCGATCTGCTTGAAGGTGTGGATTCCCAGGGTATTGAGCTTGGACTCAATAAACGGCCCGACTCCGATGATCTCCTTGAGATCATCTTCGCGATTTTGTTCCACGGCGGCAATTGCGAGCCCTGATGCTGTCGTTAGGGTCGCTGTAGTCGCCGTGTGGGCAGTCTGAAGGCGTGTCAGCTCTGCAGCTTGCTGCTGAAGGCGGGTTTCTTGGGCATTGAGCTGGGCCTGCGCGGTCTGAATGGTCGCGTTAGCGGTCTGGATATTGGTGTTAGCTTGGGTCAGCGCCTGGGTGTGAGCGGCAAGCTGGTCTTGCGCTTTGGCGAGGGCCTCTTTTAGCTGGTCGCGCTCTCCGGCGATTGCCTCAAGCGCCCCAAGTGTTTTGGGGCCTGTCTCGGTGAGCTTGGTCTTTGTCTCGACAGTCTGAACCTTGCCTTCCGCAGCGACACGGAGTTTCTCGGATCTTTCCAGGTTGAGGGTTAGCTCGTCAAGGCGGGCGTTGAGCGGAATAGCTTCGGCGCGAACCCGATCCCGGTCGGTCTTGGCTGTCGAGAGCTCGGCTTTCAGGGCTTCGAGCTGCTGGTCGCGCTCTTGCTTGAGTGTTTCGAGCTGCTTGTCACGCTCTAGCAAGCTGCGCTTGGTGTTGTCCAAGTCTTTTTGTAGCTTGGTATCCTGCTCGGGTTTTACCGCCGAGGAGCGATTGCGCCCTAGCCACCCAAGGGCCAGCAAGTACCCCGTGACGGCGGCGAGGAGGAGATATATCCAGATAAAAGAGAGGAAATGGAGCATAGCGATTCCTTCGTTAGCGTACCGTAAAGCCCGTGCGCCGGTTACGTCGTCGGCCTTCTTCGGTGGCGTTAGAAGCGATAGGTTGTGAGGAGCCGTAGCCTCTTGCAAAGAGATGAATGCAGGGGATTCCACGGGAGACAAGATAGGCACGGACGGAGTCAGCGCGCTTCTGGCTTAGGAGGCGGTTAGGCGCAGAGTCCCCCTCGCCATCGGTGTGGCCTCCGACAACGACCGTCGCCCCCGCCTGCGCTTTGAGTGCCTCGGCGATCCGGTTGAGATAGGGATAGGCCTCGGGCTTGATACGGGAGCTTGCGGTGGCAAAGAGAACCTCCCCAGAAGCCACCACGGCATTGAGCTGCGCTTGCGCTTTCTGGCGCTCTGTCTCGGAGAGGGCAGACGCGCTGGAAGGCTCTGGCACAAGGCGTGGCTCCCCGGCAAGAGTGAGCTGATTTTCCAGAGTCACCCCCGATGGAAGCGTGGCTTTAATCGTCGCTCCCAGCTTCTGGCGCTCCGCATCCGAGCTGACCAGACCTGCCAGAGTAACCACATCACCGCCCGCGGAAAGCTCTAGGTTACGAACACGCTTCAAAGCTGCGAGAGTCTTAAGAGGTTGCTCAGGCCAGCCGAACTCGCCGCCGCTGCCGCTCAGAGTGGTCTCGTCTTTGACCGTCCCCCCAAAGGCTGCCTGAACAGCTCGCACTGCCGCCTGACGGCTGGCATCGTCGGGATAGACCCCACGGACATAGTGAATGCCCTCGTAGCTGAGCACCTGAACCAGTCCGGTCGCATTCCCGGCAGTCGCGACTGTCGCAGGCTTGGGCGAAGCGCTGGGTGTAGGTGAGGGCGTTGCACCGCTCTGCCCCAAGAGATTGACGTCAAAGAACCAGGGTACATGCGCCGATAGCTCGTTCTGGACGATGGACTGAGCGCGGGTTGCGGTGTCGGTGGGGCCAAAGAGGTTGACATCAAGCCCGTCCACCCCGACACTCCAGTCTGTCTTGCCAGGCTGTCCAATGAGCCCATCGCGCGTCAAG
>NZ_CBAYMC010000263.1:0-5569 GCF_964826245.1 Armatimonas sp.
GAGGGGGCGGCGGCGGAGCTGGATGCCTACAAGAAAATCTACCGCGAGCTGCCGAGTTTAGAGGTGATCTTGAGCGGCAAGGGAAGCAAGCTCCCCTACCCCGACGAGCCCAGTGTGCGCTACGCCGTCGCCATCGGCCTCACCGCGCGGGCAAAGACCCCGGAGCAGGCACTCCATGGCTTCCTCTGGCTAACGGAGCGTGCCCCCGCCGAGTGGGTGCAGCTCTTTATCAGCGATCTCCTACGGCTCTGGCGTGCTCAAGGCCGCATGGGCGAGCTCGCCCAGCTCTTTGCCACCGAGCCACGCCTCAAAAATCTCGCCGCAGAGTACCTGCAACTGATGGGCAAGTAGTGGACGATAAAGCACTCAAAGACCGCCTCTCGGGGGCGCTCTTACGACTGCGAGCACGCCAGCCATTTTTTGCGGCGCTGGCGCTCTTTGCCGGCTCCGTTCTCTCCGACGCGATCCCAACAGCGGCAACGGATGGGCGACGGATTTTCTGGAACCGGGCGTTTCTGGCAGGACTCAAGAGCGACGAAGTGGATGGGGTACTCTTGCATGAGGTGCTCCACGCCGCGCTACTTCACGTGACGCGGCGTGGGCAGCGCGATCCTCTTCTCTGGAACCTAGCCGCCGATATCGTGGTGAACGGGATGGTGGAAGCCGCCAAGCTTAAGCTCCCCCAGGGCGCGATTCGGGAGAAAAAGTGGGAGAAACTCACCGTCGAGGAGGTCTACGAGCTGCTGGAGAAGAGCGCGATAAAGCTCACGCTCAGTGAAGAGTGGCAGGATCTGTTGCCGCCGGAAACGGGGAGTGCCGAAGAGCTTGCCGCACACTGGCGGGCGGCGTCGGCGCAGGCAAAGGCGCTGATGCAGAGCACGGGTCAGGGAGATATGCCTGTGGGCTGGGAGCGGGAGCTGGGTGCCCTGGAGCCCGCGCAGCTCGACTGGCGCAGCTATCTCTGGCGGCACTTGGTACGCACCCCCACGGACTTCTCCGGCTTCGACCGGCGGCTGATCCACCAAGGACTGTACCTAGAGACGCTGGAGGGCGAGTCGGTGCGGGTCTGTGTCTGCATTGACACGTCGGGCTCGATCGGCAAGAGCGAGCTGGCGCAGTTTCTCGGAGAAGTCGTGGGTATCCTGCGCTCGTACCCGCATCTCCAGTGCTACCTCTACTACGCCGACGCGGCACTCTACGGCCCCTCTGCACTCACCGGCGACACGGCTATCGACGCGCTTCCTACTCCCCAAGGCGGCGGTGGGACGGACTTTCGCCCGTTCTTCGCCGCCGTAGCAGAGGCCGAGAAGGCTTGGGACACCGCGGCGGTCTGTGTCTACCTTACCGATGGCTACGGCGCATTTCCCGAGACCCCCTCAGAAGGCCCGACGCTTTGGGTGGTCAGTGCGGGCGGGCTAGGTGTCGAGGGTTTTCCCTTTGGTGAGGTCGCTCGGCTGATCCTCGCTTCCTGAGGGAGGCAGCGGCGGACTGCCAAAGAGCGGCTCTAGGATCGCCCCGAGGCGCGCGGCGGACTGCGCGGCCCACGGCAGGCGAAGCGCCAGCCAGAGCCGTCCCAGCATCTCCTCCCCAAAGGCAAGCAAGTCCGTGGTGGCTTTCTGGTTGGGCGTGGGGTCCTGCGCCCAGAAGAGCACCAGGAGCAAGTGCCCCGTGTAGAGCAGGGTCGGGAGGTACTGACGGATCGGGCCTTTGGGTATATCGCTGGCTCCTGCAACAACTTCATGGAAGACCGCATGAATCCGCCGCCGCCAGTGCGCAGCCCCCTCCCCTAAAACTTGCGTCGGGCTTCCGGGGGTGAGCCCTGCTCCAAACAGAGCTGTGAGTGTCGCACGGTGCGGCAAGAGCCGCGCAATGTCCGCCCGCTCAATCGCCGCCCAGCGCGAGGCCAGCGACCCTGGCGGCAAGAGCTTCGCCTCCGCCGCCAGCTCCTCGACCAGCCGCTCATAGAGCGCGAGAACCATCTCCTCTTTGGTGCGGAAGTAGCGGTACGCCAGCCCCAATGAGCACTCCGCCCGCTCCGCAATCCCACGCATCGTCGCGCCCTCAAAGCCCTGCTCAGCAAAGAGCTCCAGCGCCGCGGCGAGAATCCGCTCACGGGTTCGCTCGCCCTTGGAAACTTTCTCGTTGGTTGTGGTAGCTATCTCACTCATTTTTGAACTTTGTTCATTTTACCTCTTGACAGAGTTGATTGCCAGCGATATATTAAAAATGAACGTGTTCAATAAAAAAACCTCGCCTAAATGGGAAGCCAACCCTACGCGCTCTGGGAGGACGTTTTCTGGCCACGCTCATCAGCTGGAGTGTGGGCGCTGCTTGCTGGTTGTGGGCTTCGCTGCACTAATGGGTTCAAGGAAAGATAAAATGAAACCTCGGTATGACTTTGTGGATGATGGTCGCTTTAATCCCACCCGTGTGTGGCAGAGTGCGCTGGCAACCCTCGGAGGCTGGACGGCTGGGGCGCTGGTCTCGGGGATGGGGGTCTACTCACCGTGGGCGTTTATTTACATGGCTCCCTTCGTAATCCCAGCGTGGTTCTTGTTTGTCCTGCCCCATGCGCTTCTCTTGCCACGCAACCACTTCCTCACTCGGCCCGCATTCTCTTGGCTCTACGGTGCACTCTGGGGTGTGGCGATCCTAGGGCTTTACCAGACTCTGCACATTTCAACCCCCTTACAGACCAACGAGCTCCTCACCAATCCCTATGGTCTGACGGGAGCAAGCATCACCGGCGCGGTGACTGGCCTGATCGCCTCCCGTTATGAGCGAGCGCGAGGATGAGAACCGTGCTTCTATCGAACTACTTTTTAAAATCGTGTAAAATCAGGGTATGTCGAAGAAGATTGCGATGATCGGCGCGGGAAGCGTCGTTTTCTGTAAGACCCTGATGTCCGATATTATGGCGACACCTGCCCTGCACGGCTGCGAGTTCGCCCTGATGAGCCCCACGGAGAGCAAGCTGCGACGGATGGAAGCCTTTGGCCAGCGCATGCTTTCTGATAACGGCCTACCGGGCAGTGTCTGGGCCACGACAGATCGGCGCGAGGCGATCCAAGACGCAGACTTTGTGGTGGTGATGATCCAGGTGCGCGGCTTTCATGCCTACGGCGTGGACTACGAGATTCCTCTCAAGTACGGCGTGGACCAGTGCATCGGCGACACGCTCGGGCCGGGCGGCTTGTTCCGGGGCCAGCGCCATATCCCCGTGCTCGCCGAGATCGCCAAGGACATGGAGACGCTCGCCAAGCCCGGCGCGATCATGCTCCAGTACGCCAACCCGATGGCCGCCAACTGCCTGGCGCTCGGCAAAGTCTCTAATGTCCCGTTTATTGGCCTGTGCCACGGGGTTCAGACGACGCTGGACCTGATCGGCGGTTACTGCGGCGTCCCCAAAGACGAGATTTCGTTTGTCTGTGGCGGCATCAACCACATGGACTGGTTCCTCAAGCACGAACACCAAGGCCGCGATCTCTACCCTCAGCTCCGCGAGCTCTTTGAAAAACCCGAGTACTACAAGAACGAAAAAGTGCGTGGCGAGGTCTTCCGGCAGTTTGGCTACTTCATGACCGAGTCCACCGGGCACCTGAGCGAGTATGTGCCGTGGTTTCGCAACAACCAAAAAGCGCTGGATCTCTACTGCGACGAACCGGGCTTTGGTGGGGAGAGTGGCGCGTACTACAAGTGGGGCAAGGCGATGGCCGAGAAGTACGAGCGCGTTGATCCGCTCCAGTTTGAGAGCACGGCGATTGAGGCACGAAGTGTCGAGTACTGCTCCTACATCCTAGAGGCGGTGGTCACGGGCAAGCCATTTCGCCTGATGGGCAATGTCCGCAATGATGGCTATATCACCAACCTCCCGAGTGGCTGCTGCGTCGAGGTGCCCACGTTCGCCGACGACACGGGCCTGCACCCGACCGTGATCGGCGACCTGCCGCCACAGTGCGCCGCGCTCTGCCAGACCAATATCAATGTCCAGACCCTCTGCGCCGAGGCCGCCCTCGGCGGCGACCCCGAGCACCTGGTCCACGCCCTCGCCCTAGACCCACTCACCGCCGCTGTCTGCACGCTCAAGGAGATTCGGGAGCTGACCAGCGAGATGCTAGAAGAGCTGCGCCCGTATTTGCCGCAGTTCGAGGGAAAAACACTCCGCCCCACCCCGACCATCTCCATCCCCGAGAACTGCGTCGCCGTGGATGTCCCGCTAGACCCCGCCCTCGCCATCGGCAAGCGCTTCGGGACGCTCATTGAGCAAAAGACGGACTAAAGTGATTCTGGCCGACGAGACGCCGAGAGAGCTCCTTCCCATCATCGTAGGGGGGATCTGCACAAGGTTTGTCGTTCAGGAATACTGGTATGCTGGTGTACAGTGTGAATCGGTCGCCGTCCTTTTCCTCCAACTAGACCACAGCTTGTGGCACCGGTTCTTCATCGATGCGGGTGTTCCATTCTGGAGCACAGTCACCGAACCCGACACTTGGGATACAACACCTGATGACGAGTACCACTACCCACAGCGTGAGGTAGCCGCAGAGCTAGGGTTGTTGGGGTTATCCGTCCAGAACCTGGAGTTCGCCGATGGCTCCCCCATCTGTAATCTGCGCCTCAGTTTCTCCGGTAGTATCACACTCATCCTGTGCAATGAGAACGACCACAGTACGCTGATCATTGAAACGGATACAGAATGGTAGAATTTGCTATGGATAGCTCCCTTCTACAAACTGAGGACGAGATTATTGAGTGGCTCAATGCTCGTGGCAATGGCGATCCAGATGAGAATGGTATCAGCCGGGATCAGCTCCGCGAAAATCGTCGGCTCACTCCACGAGAGCGCTTAGAGGAGTTAGAGCGCTGTGTCTCCGGCTTGATGCGTCTCCAAGAGAGAATCACGGTAAATCGTCATGCCTGAAATTGATCCACGTTTTATCGAGGCGATAGAGCGTCTCCACAAAGCTCAGGTTCGATTTGTAGTGGTTGGTGGTGTCGCGATGAACTTACACGGTGGAGCCCACCTCACAAAGGATATTGACTTTAGCTTTGCGCCTGAGGATGGGAATCGAGAGCGTTTGGCAGTCACGATGAACGAGATGCATGCAAAACCTCTTGGCTGGCCCTCCTATAATCCGTTTAGTGTCACAGCATCTCAACTTAGCCGTGTCCGCTTCCTAAATCTGAAAACGGACCTTGGAGCGATTGACCTTCTGCCTCTCCCCTCAGGGATAGATTCTTTTGAAGGGCTCTGGGAGCGGGCAGATGTTATGGACTTGGGTGGCTTCTCCGTACGTGTTGCTTCCATTGACGATCTCATTGACATGAAAAAGGCGGCGGGCCGCCCCAAGGACGAGCGACACCTCATGGAGCTCTACGCATTAAAAAAAATCATCGCAGAAGAAGAAGTATGAAGCTTGCCACTCTGATCTTATTTGCCCTCGCCCTTCCCTGCCTAGCCCAAGCTCCGCCAAAGCCTGCCTCAAAGATCGATGCGGCGTATTTCATCCAGAAAGTTCAGCCGATTCTGGAAAAGCGCTGTTTGGGCTGTCATGGGGCAGAGACGCAG
>NZ_CBAYMC010000264.1:0-5524 GCF_964826245.1 Armatimonas sp.
GTCAATAATCCGCTTGCAGACATCCAGCGCTTTCACGTTGTAGTCTTTCTTCAAGCGCTCCAGCGAGAAAACCGCCTCGTGCATACAAGGCCGGTCGTAGGCGACCGCAAAGGTCTTGCTGAGCTTGGCCTTTAAGTAGCTCGCGTTGAGCACACTATTCTCGCTGATCTGCGGGAGCTTCTCGCGCCCATAGTGCATTAGGTAGGCGTAGCCACGAACCACGGCGAGATACGCTCCTGCATAGGGTCCGACTTTCCCAATCGAGAGCGGCCTATCGGAGTCCAACCCGAAGCTACCATCCGCGTGCTTGACGGCCATGGGGACGGGCAAAAACGGCTCCAGGATCGCCTTGACACCGACCGGGCCAGAGCCAGGGCCACCGCCGCCGTGGGGAACGGAGAAAGTCTTGTGTAGGTTGACATGCATCACATCAAAGCCCATGTCACCGGGGCGCACGGTTCCGACCAGCGCGTTCATATTGGCACCATCACAGTACATCAGGCCACCCGCCTCATGCACCAGCCGTGAGATCTCCAGGATCTCTTCCTCAAACAGCCCCACGGTATTGGGGTTGGTGAGCATAAAGCCCGCGATATGTCCCTCGTTCTTGGCGAGCTGCTCTTTAAGATGATCAATGTCCGTCAGGCCGCGCTCGTTGGTCTTGACATCCACCACCTTGTAGCCACAGCGCGCTGCCGAGGCCGGGTTGGTGCCGTGTGCCGCGGTCGGAACCAGCACCATCTTGCGGATCTCGCCATCACCACGATGCACATGATAGGCACGGATCAGCATCAGGCCCAGCAGCTCCCCATGTGCTCCCGCAGCCGGCTGCAAGCTCACAGCATCCATTCCGAGGATCGTGGAGAGCATGTTCTGCATCTCGTAGAGCACTTCAATGGCCCCCTGTGCCGTCTCTTCGGGCTGGTAGGGATGCACGCGCGCGAAGCCGGGCATGTTCACCGCGACATCGTTGATCTTAGGATTATATTTCATGGTGCAGGAGCCCAGAGGATAAAAACCCTTGTCCACGCAGTAGTTTAAATTGGAGATGCGCACAAAATGCCGCACCACTTCGGGTTCGGAGAGCTCGGGCAGAGGAAGCTCAGAGCGCAGCGCAACACCGGGCAGTAAGTCGCCCAAAGGCTTCACGGGCACATCACAGGCAGGCATTCGCACGCCCACACGGCCCGGTCGAGAGAGTTCAAAAATTGTTTGTTCCATAAATTTGATGTCCTAAAAAACGCGCTCCAGGGAGAGAGTAAAGCCGGGAAGCTCAGGCTCGCAGGAGACTTGTGTGGGATGGTTCAGAGTTTGCGTGGTCTGGCCAGGACGGTAGACTTCGACAATCTTGCGCTTGCGGTCTATGAGCAGCCCAAGGCGTGCGCCGTTGGCAAGATACTCCGTAAGTTTCGCCTGAGTTTCTGTCAGGCTGTCGCTGGGGGAGAGTAGCTCGACCACGAAGTCTGGGCAGATATGCGCGAAGCCGCGCCGCTCGGTGGCAGTGAGTGCATCCCAGCGTGCCGCACTGATCCAGGCTGCATCGGGCGAGCGAGTCGCGCCGTTGGGGAGCGTGAAGCCTGCGCTGGGGCCAAATGTTTTTCCGGGTTCGGGGAGATTCCAGCTCCAGATCGTGAGAAGAGTGGTGATGGCAGTGTTTCGGCTATCGCCTTCGGCTTCGGCGGGGGGCATGAAGATCAGTTTTCCCTCGGGAGTGCGTTCCACACGCAGGTCAGGATGACGCTCACAGAGCCGGACGAACTCACGATAGGAGATGCGGGGCATCTCGAAAGCGATGGGCTGTGAGCCATTGTTTTCCTGGTCGTAGAGAACCGCAGTGGTAGCTTTCATGATGGTATTTTATCGCCGCTTTCCAAAAAGTCGGCCTAAAAAGCGGGGCTTGCTCTCTGCTTCTTGAGGGAGCTCAACAAGCTCCTCAGCAGGTTGGGGTATCTCGGTGTTCATGCTGATGATCTGGCCGTGATGGGCGAACTGAATTCGCAGCAGGCTGTCTCCAAAGCGCCAGTAGAGGGTCTCGTCTGCCAGGTTCGATCCACCTGCCGTCGAGGGTGAACCTAGGTAGGCTTCCACAGCTTGCCGATGGTTGAGGGAGAACCGTAGCTTGCCTTCCTCAATGATATTTAGCGCGATGTGGATATCGCGCTGTACTAGCCCTGAGTCGGGGAAGTACTCCACAGCGAGGAGCTGCGTCTTGCCTCCCTGACGTGCCTCAAAAACGGAAAATGCTTCAAGGTAGCCCGCGCTTGCCAGTGCCCAGCCCTGTGCCTGAGTGGGAGTGCTCAGCGTGATGGGCTCAGGCGAGTCGAAGATCTCCAAGCCTGCGCCGCGCGCCATGACTCGCATTTTTGCCAAGCTCGCGACACACTTCCAGTCTTCCGGTATCGCGGGATCCGACCAGCCAAACAGAAACGTACCTAACTGCTGGTCGTAGGTGCCGATGAGCTTCACCGGCGATGAGAACAGAATCCTGCCCGTGCCTGGTTCTCGGAAGAGAATCTCCCCGCCAGGCAAGTCAAGCTCCCACACCCAGGAGTGCGCCGTACGGTTCAAAAACGCCAGCGCCGTCTGCTCGTTTTCGAGCAGACGAAACGCATGGTCTTCCAGCTTTAGCGAAGGCATTCGACGAGCTGATCTATCTCGGACTTGGTGCGCTGCTCGGTGACACAGACCAGCATCTGGTTTCCGGGAAGTGGCAGTCCTCCCAGAATCCCAGCGGCGAGGAGTTTTTTATTGAGCGCAACAGGGTCGCTGGGACACTGAATCAGGAACTCCTTAAAGAACGGGCCGCTGTAGACAAGCGAGTAGCCTGGAAGGCTCGCGAGCTGCTCGGCGGCGTAGTGGGCTTTTTGCAAGCAGAGGCCTGCCACTTCGATCATGCCCGTTTTACCAAAGCTCGCCAGATAGACGGTGGCCGCGAGGGCAAAGAGCGCCTGGTTGGTGCAGATGTTGCTCGTGGCGGTGTCGCGGCGGATGTCTTGCTCACGGGTGCGGAGCGTCATCACGTAGCCTTTCGCCCCATCTGTGTCTTTTGTGACGCCCACAATGCGACCTGGAATGCGCCGGATGAACTCTTTTTTGCAGCAGAAAATGCCCAGCAGTGGTCCCCCAAATGCGGGGTAGAGCCCCAACGCCTGGCCCTCTGCGACGAGAATATCCACGCCACATGCGCCGGGCGTCTCCAGGATGCCCAAAGAGATCGGGTCTACGGAGGCGACAAGAAGTGCACCATTTGAGTGCGCCGCATCGGCATGGGCTCGCAGATCCTCGACCACCCCGAAGAAGTTGGGGGACTGCACGACAACGCACGCGGCGTCGCTTGCCGAGAGGACGGGAAGCTGGCCTGTCACCGGATCGTGATCGAGTGTTGTGATCGCAATCCCAAGCGGGTCGAGATAGGTCTCAATGACCTGGCGAAGTGCGGGATGGAGTGAGGAAGGAAGCACCACCTTGCGGCGCTTCTGCAGATCGCACGCCATGATCACCGCTTCCGCAAGCGCCGTGGCACCGTCGTACATGGAGGCATTGCTCACATCCATACCCGTGAGCTGGCACATCAGGCTCTGGAACTCGTAGATGCTCTGGAGCACTCCCTGCGACACTTCAGGCTGGTAGGGCGTGTAGGCAGTATAGAACTCTGTCCTACCGGTCACAAATCCCACGGTCGGGGGAATGAAGTGATCGTAGATGCCTGCGCCTAAGAAACACGGGTGCGAGTCCATCGTCACAGACTTGCCCGAGAGCTCTAAGAGCTGCCGCCTGAGGCTAATGTCATCGAGGGCATCGGGAAGTGCAGAGAAATCGGCGGCATCACGCACTTCTTGTGGCAGGTGGTCGAAGAGCGCACGGATGGAGGTCGCGCCCACGGCGGCCAGCATCTTGGCACGATCCGCATCGGTATTGGGAATATAGGACACGCTTGGCTACTCCCCGATCTCGCTCTTGTAGCCCTCGGCGTCCAGTAGCTCGGCCAAGGCATCGGGATCGGAGACGCGGATTTTTAGCATCCAGCCGTCTTCGTAGGGCATCGAGTTGATCAGTGCCCCGTTGTTTGCGGGATCGTCTACCAGGGTCTCGTTTACCTCCACCACCTCGCCCGCCAGCGGCGAGTACAGCTCAGAGACGGCCTTGACGGACTCGACGTTGCCAAAGACATCGTCGTAGGCCAGCACACGCCCCACTTCCGGCAGCTCGACGTAGACAATATCGCCTAGCTCTTCCTGGGCATGATCGGTGATTCCGATGGTGGCGATATCGCCCTCAACTTTAACCCACTCGTGGGACTTCGAATACTTCAGCTCGCTTGGTACGTTAGACATAATTTTCTCCTAAAATTGCGTATCAGACATTCTTGTAAAACGGCAGCGGAGCCACCGTGGCGGCATGGCGTGCACCGCGAATCTCGACCTCTAGGGCCGTACCGGTCTTCGCATAGGCGCTCTCGATCCGGGCCATGGCGACGCCGCGACCCACGGTGGGGGAGAACGTGCCGCTAGTAATGTGACCAACCCCCCGGCCCCCGTCCGACGGGGGAGCAAAGAGGAGGTAGCCCTCGCGTGGGATTCCCTTGCCTTCGAGCGTGATCCCCACACACTTAGATTTCGGCCCTGCGACCTTCACCGCTTGTAACGCCGCTTTGCCGATAAAGTTCGCAGCTTTATCGAGCTTCACGACCCAGCCGAGACGCGCCTCGTAGGGATTGACCGTCTCGTCCATCTCGTGGCCGTAGAGCGGAAGCGCCGCCTCAAGCCGCAAAGCATCACGCGCACCGAGGCCACAAGCCATGGCTCCTGCGCCGATCAGCGCCTCCCAAAGCGCGGCGGATTGGTCGGCAGGGCAGATCAGCTCCGCGCCATCCTCGCCCGTGTAGCCCGTGCGGCAGGCCGTCACAGAGAGTCCGGCAAACGCTGTCTCACCAATTCCAAAGCGGGGTAGGGCAGCGATGGCTGCTCCCAAGAGTGCAATGGCTTTAGGGCCTTGTACGGCAATCAGCGCGGTCTCGTCCGAGACATCGGTAAGAGTTGCAGCGTAGCCCACGAGCTTCTCACGCATCCAAGCGAGGTCTTTATCACGATTGCCCGCGTTGAAGATAATGGTGTAGCGCGTCTCCGTGACTCGGTAGACGATAATATCGTCCACCACGCCACCGTTTTCGTAGCACATCAGGCTGTACTGCCCTTGACCATCCGTGAGCTTGCTGACATCGTTGACGGTGAGAAAGTCGAGAAATGCCCCGGCTTGTTCGCCTTCCAGAAACGCCCGGCCCATGTGGCTGACATCGAAAAGCCCGACGGCTTCCCGCACTGCTTTGACTTCTGCCATAACCCCAGTATATTGAACAGGCATCTCCCAGCCTGCAAACGGGACCAGACGCGCTCCGCTGCGCAAATGGGTTTCGTAGAGCGGTGTACGCCGCAAATTTTCACTCATGCCGTAGGAGATTATACCGCTATTCAGACTGTCTGAATCACGCAGACGTGCCAATAATGGAAAATATGCAGCACTATTC
>NZ_CBAYMC010000265.1:0-5489 GCF_964826245.1 Armatimonas sp.
AGCCGCGCCTCCGCATCGCGGGTGTTGAGAACCGCTTGCCGAACTTCCAGGGCAACCGCCTCTTCCGCTTGGCTCAGCGCCGCCTGAGCGGACTCTTTTTCCGCCTCGGCTTGCTGTCTTCGTGCACGGGCCATGCCACCATCACTCAATGGAACCGTGATCCCCACCGCGACTTGCGCAATATCCCGCACGGAGAGCGCTCCGGCATTGGGGTTGTACTGGCCCCCGAGGGAGATTCCCATGCTCGGCAGGAGACTGCGCTGTGCCAGCTTCACTCCCAGCTCGGAGGCGCGAATGCCTGCCCGCGCTTGCAGAAGCTCCGGGCGCTGCGCGAGAGCCTGGTTGCGGAGCACGACTTCATCGGCTTCGTTGGCGTCTGTTTTATTTGGAAGAGCAAGCTCGGCTAGCGAGAGTGCCGTCTCCAGCGGCAGCACGAGCTTGGTTGCCAGCGCGGCCCGTGCCAGCGCCACGCCATTCTCAGCTTGCAGTAAGCGCTGCTGAGCCTCCGCAAGCCCTGTCTGTGCTCGGAGCACATCCAGCCGAGGCGCGATTCCCGCACGCTGGCTGGCCTCGGCGTCTTTGAGGCGCTGCTGGGCCGTCTCTTGCGCTGCTTTTGCGACTTGCAGCAGGGCTTGCCCACGCGTTAGCTCGTAGCAGGCGAGCCGGACATCTAAGGATACCTCTTGGCGTGCCTTCTCCACCCCAAGCTGGGCGATAAGTTCGTCAAGCTGGGCCGCACTCTTGGCGGTGCTCAAGAGCCCTACGATGTCCAGAGGCAGGGTCGCGGAGGCGGCGTACTGCGCTTGTTCCAGATAGGCTCCCTGGATGGTCGCTGGCCCCGCTGCAAAGCGCTGCCCTCGATTGAGGCGCACTAAGTTGGCACTAACACCAGCGGTGGGGCGCAGTGCGGCCCTTGCCTCGGTCGTCTTTCCGGTGGCACGATGCAGGCTCGCCTCGGCAAGCTGAATGCTCCGGCTTCGGCTGAGCGCTTGCGCCACCGCCTGATCCACCGTGAGCAGCTGCGTTTGCGCCTGTGCGGGGAGCGTCGTCAGTAAGAGTAGCATTACAGCACTTGGTGCTGCAATGCGCCGTGCTTCGCCTCGGGTCAGCAGGGCATAGACACTTGGGATGACGATCATGGTGAGGAAAGTCGAGACAAGCAGCCCTGCGATAATCGCCCAGTCGAGTGGTGGCCAGAGCTTACTGCCCGAGTAGGCTTGTGGCAGGAGCGCCCCGACCGAGAGAAGCACTGTCAGTAGGATCGGGCGCAGGCGGCGGCGGCTGGCATCCACGAGCGCATCCGCCATGGAGATTTGCTGGTGGCGCTGCTCCTCTTGGGCGTAGTGAAAGACAAAGATCGTGTGGTTGGTCACAATTCCCCCCAGCGCGGCGATCCCTAGAAACGCCATGAAGCCAAAGTTCTGATGTGCGAGAAAGAGCCCCGGCACGGCGCCAATCACCCCGAGCGGCACGGAGGCCAGGATCGCGGTGACAATCGGCACAGAGTTGAACTGCACCATCAAGACCACTAAGTTAAAGACAAAGGCCACGGCAAAGACCACGATCATATTGACAAACGACTTATTTGCCTCTTCTTGCTCGCCGCCGTAGCCCAGCGCCACAGTCTCGGTGAGGGGCTGTTTTACCAGCGACACCTTGAGGTCATCGACAATGGCGGAGGCCAGACGAGAGCCATCGAGATAGGCGCTGACGGTGAGTGTCTGCTGCCCGTTGCGCCGGACAATGCGTCCCTCACCGGGGGTCAGCGCAAGTGTCGCCACTTGCTGGAGCTGGACGCCACCGGGCAGGTAGAGATCCCGCAGGCTCTCAGGCGACACCCGCTCCTGGAGCTCGCCACGGAGCTCGATAGGGATTTCCTTATCGCCCTCCCGCAAGAGCGAGACGACCTGGCCCGTGTAGGCAAGGCGCGCAGTCTGGGCCACCACCGCCGACGACAGCCCAAGTGCAGCGGCCCTGTCTTCATCCACGTTTACTTTAAGCTGAAGCGGGAGCTCACCGTAGCTATTATGGACACTATGCGTCCCTGCGATCCCATTGAGCCGGGCTTCCAGCTCTGTTGCCGCACGCCGCAGGCTCTCCACAGAGCTACCCGTCACGCGTACCGCAACAGGTGCCCCTACCGGCGGGCCTTGTTCGAGCTTTTTGGCCGTCACTCGCGCCTCAGGAACGGCGACTCGGGCGGCGCTCTGAACCGTAGCGACCAGTGGGCCGGTCTGCTCCAGGGTCTCTGTATTGACGATAAGCTGGGCGTAGTTGGCCGTGGGGGTCTCGGGCGAGATATTGTAGTAGAAGCGCGGCCCCCCCTGCCCGATATAGCTCACGAAAGAGACAATCCCTTTCTGCTCGGCTAAGAGCGCTTCCACTTTCTTGACGGCCCGCTCGGTGGCCCGAATATCGCGGCCTTCTGGGAGCCAGATATCTACGACAAACTGGTCACGCTCGGCGGGTGGGAAGAAGGCAAAGCCAAGCCTTGGGATCAGGGAGACAGCCCCAAAGAGCGCGAGTGCAGCGATTCCTACCACGACACCGGGCCGACGGAACGCGCTCTGCGCCAGGCTTGCTTTCCCCTCGCGGAGGGCGTCCACACCCCGGTCCAGCCCACGCTGGATCGCCGTTTTCTTTTCGTCGTGCCCCGCCCGCAGAAAGCGAAAGCAAAGCAGCGGTAGCACCGTGAGATTGAGCAGCACCGAGACCACCAGCGAGAGGGCAGTGACCAGTCCCAGATCGCGGACAAAGTCTCCCACGCCACCTGGAAGAAACGCCAGCGGCAGAAACGAGCTAATTGCCACTAAGTTCGCGGTGAGAAAAGGCCCCCGTAGCTCGTCGGCACCGAGAATCGCGGCCTGCTCACGAGCGAGCCCAGACGAGAGTTTCTCCTCGATGTTGTCTAGGACCACGATACTGTTGTCCACGACCAGAGCGAGGGCGATGATCAGCGCCGCGATACTCATCTGCTGGACCTCGCGGCCCGTGAGCCACATGGCCGCGAACGTGGCCAGCATCGAGAGCGGAAGCATCACCCCCACTAAGAGCGCCGAGCGCCAGCCCATGAAGGCGAGCATCACCAAGAAGATAATTCCGACGGCGAGGAGCAGCTCGTGAAAAAAGCCATCCACGCGGCGCTCCACGGACTTGGGGAGGTTATTCACCGTGGTGATCTTCGCCCCGGCGGGCAGTGCCAGCTTCCGGACGACTTCTTGGGCTTTCTTTCCCAGCTCGGAGATATTGCCCCCCTTGCGCATGGTTATGCTCACGCCCACGGAGGGAGCACCGCTGACCCGAAACAGAGAGCTGGGTGGGTCGGCAAAGCCCCGCGTGACCGTGGCGACATCGCGCAGGTAGACCGGCGCCCCTGTCTCCGACGCTCCCACGACTAGATTTTCCAGCTCGGCAAGCTCCGCGAGGTTTCCCGTGGGGGTCAGAGTCAGTCGGGTATCCCCTGCGGTGGCTGAGCCCCCCACGTCAGGTAAGACATTCTTGCGCGAAATCGCTGCCGCAATGCTATCCGTTGTCACAGCTCCACCCCGTGCCGCCAGCCGCTGGGATGAAAGCGCGACAGTGATGACTTCTTGCTCAGCCCCTAAGAGCTGCGTCTCCCCCACTTCAGGGAGAGGCTTGAGCTGGTCGCGGAGCTGCTTAGCGAGCACTTCGAGCTGGCATGAGCTGGCACCTGGCTGGGTCACGGCAAAGATCAGCGCAGACGTATCGGCAAACCTATCGTTCACGGCAACACTCACCACACCGGCAGGCAGCTGTGGCTTAAGATCGGCGCTACGCTTACGGAGCTGATCCATGAGCTTGTCGAGCGTGTCGGTCATCCGATCCGCTGCCTCCACTTGAATCACCGCAACACCGGGCCGCGATGTGGAAGTGACATTGCCCACATCATCAATCTCACGAAGCGTCCGCTCCAGCTTCTCGGTGACTTGCAGCTCCACTTGCGACGCCGATGCGCCCGGATAGAGGGCGACCACTTGTGCAAAGCGTCCTTTGAGATCGGGGTCTTCGCGGCGCGACATCGTAAAGAGCCCCGTAAGGCCCAGCGCCAGAACCAGAAGTGCCAGAAGCACCGTCACCGGGCGGTAGGCAAAAGCAAGCTTTGTCGGGCTCATTTCGTCCCTTCCCCTTTGATCTGTACAGACGCGCCCTCGGTCAGGCGCTGTGGGGTCGCGGCAAGCACTTCGCCACCCAAAAGTCCGGAGCGCACCGCCACTTGCTCACCCTGGACGCTGCCTGTGACAATATCCTGGCGCTTTGCCCTGCCGTCTTCCAGCAAGAAAACATACGACTTCTTGCCATCCGTCGCGACAGCTGAGACAGGTACAAAGACCGCGCTAGAGCGACGCGTCGGCGCAAGTGCGAGCCGGATGACCATGTTGGGCAAGAGCACCTCTCCCGGATTTTCGACGCGAACCTCGATAGCAAACGCCCGTGTCCGAGGATCGGCCTGGTAGCTGACGGTCTCAATCCGCCCTAAGAAGCGCTTTCCAGGCAAGGCATCTGCGGTCAGCGACACGCTCTGGCCGGGACGAAGTGCCAGCCGCCCCGCCTCAGGCACGGCAAAAGTAGCCTTCACGCGACTCAAGTCCCCTAATCTGGCAATCGGCGCTCCGGGCGAGACAAGCTGCCCACTCTCGGTGAGCTTGGCGAGCACGCGCCCCGCAAACGGCGCGACGATCCGGTGCTTCGCAACCAAGAGCTGCGCCTGCTCCACGCTCGCCGCCGCACGGGACTCTTGTGCTTTCAGACCCTCGATCTGCCGCCGGATGGTCTCTAACCGTGCAGGCCGCGTCCCCGCAACCCGGAGCTGTGCCTGCGCGGCGTCCTTCTGCGCCTGGAAACTCGCAACACCCGCACTCGCCTGCGCCACTCCCGCCGACGCGGACCGAATGTCTTCGTCGCGAGCCCCCTCTTTAGCAAGCGAGAGCCCCTGCTCAGCGGCAGTTTTGCGAGCCGCCGCCGCCTCTTGCGCTGCCTGCACTCGATCCAGCGCCTGCTGGCCGACCACACCCTCTTTCAGCAAAACGGCGATGCGATCCCGCTCTTTGGTGGCGAGCCGCTCATCCGCTTGCGCTTGTGCCAGCGCGGCCTCGGCCTGGAGCAGCTCTTGGGCTCGAGTGGCGGAGCGAGCCTTTCGCTCGCTCTGTGCTGCCTGAGTCGCCTGCGCCACCGCCCCACGCTCTCCCGCCTCGGCCTGCGCGAGCTGGGCTCGCGCGGCTTGCTGCCCCGCATCGGTCTCCACCACGGCCCGTGTATACTCCGCCTCTGCCTGCCGCCGCCCAGCCTGGCTCTGCTTTAGCCCCGCCTCGGCCTCGTGGAGTGTGGCAATCGCGACACTGGCATCGAGGTGTGCCAGAAGCCCACTCGCTTCCACGCGCGCTCCCACCGAGATCGGCAGAGCGCTAATCTTCGCCGCCACCTCCGAAGAAACTGTCGCGATGCGATACGGCTCGATCTGCCCACTAATC
>NZ_CBAYMC010000266.1:0-5487 GCF_964826245.1 Armatimonas sp.
CGCGGGGTTTGAGAAACTGGGCCTGAGCTGGGTGCCCACACGCGCCAACTTTATCGTGGTGAATACCGGCAAGCCCGCCAAAGCGATGTTCGATGCGCTCCTGAAGCGGGGAATTATCGTCCGGGCCTTTCCCAAAGACCTGCCGACCCACCTGCGCGTCACCATTGGCACCCCCGAGCAAAACGCGCGATTTTTGGAGGCACTTGAAGCGTGCCTGACCTAGAGCGCCCCTACCGGCTGGCCGCGCGGGATGGTCAGGCCGAGCCAACCGTGGTCACGATTGGGCAGCTACGTATTGGGGAAGGTTGCCCCGTTGTGGTGATGGCGGGACCGTGTACCGTCGAGAGTCGAGACCAGACCCTCACCACGGCTCAGTGGATCAAAGCCCAAGGCGCGACCGTACTTCGTGGGGGAGCCTACAAACCCAGCACGTCACCGTATGGCTTTCAGGGCTTGGGAGCCGAAGGCTTGGAGATTCTCGCGGAGGCAAGAGCCGTGACAGGTCTGCCGATTATTACCGAAGTGATGGATCCGCGCAGTGTCGAGCTGGTCTGCCGCTACGCCGATATCTTGCAGATTGGGACACGTAGCATGCAAAACTACGATCTCCTGCGCGAGGTAGGAAAAACAAAGACGCCGGTCTGCCTCAAGCGCGGAATGTCTGCAACGCTCACCGAGTGGCTCCAAGCGGCGGAGTATATTCTTCTGGGCGGCAACCCCAACGTGATCTTATGCGAGCGCGGCATTCGGACGTTTGAAACCTACACGCGCAACACGCTCGACCTGGCCGCCGTCCCGGCGCTGAGAGAGCTTACCCATCTCCCAATTATCGTGGATCCCTCGCAGGGCACAGGCCGCGCCTCACTGGTGGCCGCGCTTAGCAAAGGCGCAGTCGCCGTTGGTGCCGATGGGCTCTTGATCGAAGTGCATCCCGACCCCAAGAACGCGCTCAAAGATGCGCTCCAGCAAGTAACACCTGAGGAGTTCGCCGCGCTAATGCACGGCCTTCGCCCCATCGCCGATGCCATCAATCGAGGAGTCGCATGAAACGCTTTATCGGACTTCTGGTCGCTCTTGTGATTTGCGCCGTGATCACGCTCCTGAGCCTGACCATGGCGACCTCCGCTGCTACTATTGGAGTGGAGGGTAGCTACGACATGGCGCCTGCCCAGACCCAGCAGTTTCTCGGAGCCGCCGCGCAAAAGCTAGGCGGGAAGCCGAGCGAGCCAGGCAGCTACACGATCCCCGTGCTTCCTTGGTCAACCGTCACCGTAAAGGCCACGGTGACGCCGCAAGCCGAGGGTAGCCGGGTGACATTCTACGGCCACGCCACCAAGCTCAAAGAGCTTAAACAGCTCCTCGACCAGCAGCTCCCTCCGCTAAAATAGTACTCTCAAACGCCTCTGGCTTTCGCGCCTGACTGGTCTGTCGGCGTAGCTCCCCTACTTCTGCTCTGAGTGTGGCAAGCTCGCTGGCCTGCGTTCGTAGGAGCGCTAACACTTCCTCAAGCTGACTCTCCGTCGTCCGACGGAGAGTTTTTTCTTTGGCCGTCCCACGCCTTGCCAGCTCTTGGCGAATCTGCTCGCTGGGCATCCCAGACTTCTTCCACGCAACCAACTTAATGAGTTGCTCCTGAGTGCTTTCTGGGTAGCGGCGCCGTTTCCCCTGGCCCTCGGCGGGCAAAAACGCCTCAAACTCGTCCCGCCACACTCGAAGCGTGCTCTCAGGAAGCTCGCATTGTCTTGCGATTTCGCGCATTGTCATGATGTGATTATACAGTTATTTTGCGATAATGCGCAACAATACCATAAACCCATTTTGTGTCCTTAAATTAATATTTACGGACACAAGACAACTACGCTAAAATAGGTAACGAATGGTTTACGACTTTGCAATTGTGGGCGGTGGGATTGTCGGACTGGCGACCCTGCACGAGCTCACCCAAAAACTCCCCCAAGCACAGCTGCTGCTGATCGAAAAAGAGGAGCGCTGGGCCGCGCACCAGACAGGGCACAACAGCGGGGTGATTCACTCCGGAATCTACTACAAGCCAGGGAGCGCCAAAGCCCGCCTCGCCGTTGCGGGGGCACGGAGCATGACCACGTTCTGCCAGACGCATGGCATTGCCCATGACATCTGCGGGAAAGTGATTGTCGCCACCGATCCCAGCGAGCTTTCCCGATTGGACTCCCTGGCAGAACGAGCAAAGGTCAATGGGATTGTCGCGCATCGCCTCATGCCCGAGCAGCTTCAGGAGCACGAGCCCCATGTCCGAGGAGTCGCTGGGATTTTTGTTCCTAGCACGGGCATCATTGACTACATAGAAGTAGCACAGAAACTCGCTCAGCTCAGCAATGAGCACGGGGCACAGTTATGCCTGAATACAAAGCTCCTGGGAGTAATCCACAAGCCCGATAGTGTGACCCTGCAAACCACGCAAGGAGACTTTACGACGCGCTTTCTCATCAACTGCGGTGGGCTCTACAGCGACCGGATCGCAGCTCTCTCCGGAGCCACTTCCCACGCCAAGATCGTTCCCTTTCGCGGCGAGTACTTTGAGCTGATCCCCGAGAAACGCTCGCTCGTCAAGGGCCTCATCTACCCGGTGCCCAACCCAAGCTTTCCGTTTCTGGGTGTACACTTCACCCGCATGACCGATGGCAGTGTCCATGCAGGGCCCAATGCCGTCTTGGCACTAGCACGCGAAGGCTACCGAAAGTCTGATCTGAACCTCGGAGAGCTGCGCGAAATGCTTACCTACCCCGCTCTCTGGAAGCTTGCAGTAAAGCACGGAGGGGAAGGGGCGAAAGAAATTCTGCGCTCACTGAGCAAGACACTCTTTGTCCGCTCGATGCAAGCCCTAATACCAGAGATTCAGGCAGAGGATGTCACTCCCGCGGGCGCGGGAGTTCGTGCGCAGGCACTAAAAAACACCGGTGAGCTGGTAGACGACTTCTTATTGGTGCGGGGGGAGAGGCAGCTTCATGTCTGCAACGCCCCCTCTCCCGCCGCCACCGCGTCCTTGGAAATCGCCAAAGAGATTGTTCAGAATCTTGGCTAGGACTACTTACCGCCGAGGAGTCCCTTGGCGGCATCGCCTGCGCCTTTGAGCGCATCACCCGCACCTTTGACGGCGCTTCCGGCTCTCTCCATGCCCCCCTTGACGGCCTCCGCACCGGCTTTTGCCTTCTCGGCTCCCGCCTTGGCAGCATCTGCGGCTCCCTTGGCCTTCTCCCCTAGCTCACCGGGGAGCTTGGATGCTGCCTCGCCTGCTTTATCGGCAAGCGCGCTGGCTTTTTCGGCCCCGGCTTTAGCTTTCTCCGCACCCTCTTTTACCGTCTCCGTAATGCCCTTGTCTCCCTCCATCTTGGGAGCCTCAGGTTTGGGTGTTGCGGCCTTTTTATCGGAGGGCTCAGCCGTAGGCTTGGGGGCGTCTGCAGCAGGCTGTTCGGGTTTGCTTGCGGGAACCTCGGCTTTAGGTGTGGTTTCCTGTGGCTTTGCGGCATCCGCAGAAACCGGAGCGGGAGCGGACTCTTCCGCCGGTTTGTTGTCGCAGCCCACGGCCAGTGCGCCGAGAACCATCATGCCCGCAAGCAGGGCGAGCCATCGTCGTGTTTCCAATTTTCTCTCCTTGAGTCGAAATCAGACTATTTTACCGGTCGTGCATTGACGATCGTGCCGGAATAGGGGATAATTTTTTTAGGATTTTTCAAGGGAGACTTTTCATGACCCAAAATCGGACTCGCGGTGGGATCTTACTGGCACTGACCGTGCTGGCGACAGGACTTGCCGTTATCGGCCCGCGGGCACGCGCAAACACCAAAGCGGCTACTCCGCAGTTTCTGCGCGATGTCGCGCCTATCTTAGATAAAAAGGGCTGCTCGGTTGCGGCCTGCCACGGAAAGTTTGGGGGACGCGGGGGGCTCCAGCTCTCCCTCCTCACGCTCACGCCTTCCGATGACTTTGAGCCAATCGTGCGCGGCGGTCGTGGTCGGCGCGTGAACCTGTTGGAGCCAGAGAAAAGCCTGCTTCTGATGAAGGCTACCAACAAGACTGCTCACACAGGCGGTGAGCGCTTCTCCGAAAAATCTCCCGAGTACAAGACCATCCGGGACTGGATCGCCGCCGGAGCGCCGTTTGATGAGGCCGTAGATGCGACTCTGAGCAAGCTGACGGTGACGCCCGCGCAGATCACGCTTAGCAAAGTCGGGCAGCGGGTGCCGCTCAAAGTCGTGGCGAGCTTCTCCGATGGCACCAGCCGCGATGTGACTGCACAAGCCAACTACGAGACAAGTGATCCCGCCGTGGTAACCGTGGACGAAAAAGGCACCATGACTGGCAAGCGCTGGGGCGGAGCCGCCGTTGTCGTGCGCTATCTCGGAACCGTCCACGCCGCCTCTCTGACGTTGCCACGCGAAGACAAAGCTCCCTACCCAAAGCTCACGCCGGGCAATCTGATAGATGAGCTGGTCTATGCAAACTTAAAGCGCCTCAATGTCCAACCGTCGCGCCTCACCAACGACTCCGAGTTCCTACGCCGTGTCTCGCTCGATGTCCGTGGAATCCTTCCCTCCGCCGACGAGTTCACCGCCTTTATCGCCGACAAGGCTCCCGATAAGCGCACCAAGATCATTGATGCGTATTTAGACTCCCCCGAGTTTGTGGACATGCGCGTTCTGCGGCTTGGCGATATGCTGCGCGTGCACCCGCGAAATCTCGGCAACAATATCAGCGGAGAGCGAAGCGCGGCACTCTTCACCGAGTGGCTCAAGGACTCTGTCGCGCAAAACACCCCCTACGACCAGTTTGTCAAGCAGCTTCTGATGGCGCGTGGCTCCAGCTATACCAACGGCCCGACCAACTTCTATAAGATTGACCGCAACCCCGATGAGCGTATGGAGACCACAGCCCAGGCATTTCTCGGCCAGCGGATGGCCTGTGCACGCTGCCATAAACATCCCTTTGATAAGTGGACCACCGACGACTACTGGAACTTCGCCGCGTTTATGGGGCGTGTCGGGACACGCAACGGCAACCTCGATGGTGAGTCGGAGATCTACTACAATCCCAACGGTCGTGTCAATAACCAGAGCGTCACCGGCAAGAACCGGGGAAAAGATGCCCCTCCAACCCTCCTAGGAACGGGCGCCGCTTTAGACACCAGCAGTATGCGCTCCAGCCGTAGCAACACGAATAATGGCCCGGACCTAGTAGGCGTTCTGGCAGACTGGGTCACGAGCAATGACAATCCCTACTTTGCCAAAGCAACCGTGAATCGTGTCTGGAGCCACTATCTGGGCCGTGGTGTCGTGCACCCTGTAGACGACATGCGGGCCACGACTCCTTCCTCCGTTCCTGGCCTGCTGGAGGCCCTCGCCAAAGACTTCACCGACCATAAGTACGACCTGAAGCACACGATCCGTACGATCCTGAGCTCCAAGACCTACCAAACCTCCAGCGAGGTGAATGCCACCAACGCGCTCGACA
>NZ_CBAYMC010000267.1:0-5410 GCF_964826245.1 Armatimonas sp.
TTTTGCGGAAGGCCTGGAGCTTTGCGCGTAGCTCGGGGCGGGAGTTGGAGAGGATCGCGATAGCTAGGAGTGCGGCGTTGATCGCGCCCGCCTTGCCGATCGCCAGCGTTCCTACGGGAATCCCCCCCGGCATCTGGACAATGGAGAGAAGTGAGTCCTGGCCCTTGAGTGCATGGCTCTCGACGGGTACCCCCAGCACAGGAAGTACGGAAAACGCGGCGGCCATTCCCGGAAGATGCGCTGCGCCGCCCGCTCCCGCGATAATCACTTCAATCCCGCGTCCCTCCGCGCTCTCGGCGTACTCTTTTAGCAAGTCGGGGGTGCGGTGGGCACTGACAATCTTGCACTCGTGGGCGACACCAAACTGCTCCAGAGTCTCGTGGGCATGGCGCATGGTGTCCCAGTCGCTGATGCTGCCCATGATAACCCCAACTAAAAACATCTCTTCATTCACCCAGGCATTGTACCCTCACTATGAGCCTGAGATGTCGTCGCCGCCCCCGTGCTCATCCACCCCATTTGGCCCCACCGACCAGACCTTGCCTGTTTTCGTATCGGAGTGAAGCGGCTCCAACCCCGTTTCGGAAAAAGCATCAGCAGGGAGCTTTAAGCCGCTCTTTGCCTGCCGCATCAGAGCGGCTTGGAGCAGTGCCAGCTTTACCGAACGCTCCGCATACCCACGCTCGACCCGCCGCGTGTTGGGCGTCATGAGCTGCACCAGATCACTCTCCGCCGGAGCTAAATCAACCCGTTTTGCCTGCTGATACGGCAGACGGAACTTCTCCAGCACGCTATTCTGGTAGCCCATCACTTGATCCACAAGCCCCTGCTTGCCGTAGCGCATCAGCTCCGCAAAGTAGGAGGGAATCGCTGTCTGGCTGCTAGAAGAGAAGGCCATGAGGGGGAGCGTGCCACTCGGGTCTTGGAAGAGCTGCCCGAGAAGGCTCCGGTTCTGGCGCATCTCGCCCTGCCACATCTCCTCCCGTGTCGTTCTCCGGGCGCGAATCTTCTGAAGTCGCGCGAGGGCGTTCTGAGCCTGCTCGGGCGTGAGTTTGGCGACGTTGCGGGTTGCTTCGGAGATACCAATGCCAAGCACCAGCTCGCCGATCATGGGCTGGACGAGAGAGTCGCTCCCATGACTGATCTCTGTTCCGAGCTGGGCGGCATCCAGCGACGCGCCTAGCGCACCGACAAAATCGCCCGCTTCTTCTTTCAATCGAGCTTCGTCGGCAAGCCCACGCCCCAGAGTACGCATTGCGATAAAGTTCATCACGGGTGCCTCCATACCTGAGCGAAATGGCTGCCCTTTCCATAAGCGTGTCTTTGGCCCCTCATACTGGTACGGCAAGCCCTCCCGAATCAGCTTCAGCGAGGGAGCCAGTTTCGTCACGGCCTCGACACGCTGTTCGCGCGTGTCCACATCAGGCCCCCCTAAACTCTGTGACTGTGAGTACGGATAGCCGGTCATCTCCACAGGCAGGGCATCTACAGCGGCCATGAAGAAGGGGCCCGCACTCCTACCCGTTTGTGCCGTCTCCACTCTTGGCGGGTACGGAATCACAGGGGCTTGATTGGCCCAGTACCAGCGTCCGCCAAAGAGCAGTGCGCCAGAGAGCAATACCAGTGCCCCTTTTTTGCTAAGCCGCTGCCCCTTCAGTCGCATGAAGCCGCGCTGGAGAAACTGCCGCCGCCGCGATTTTAGAGTCACCGCACTGCGCCGAAAGTTGGGGATCGGGTCATGGGTGCGAATGGCCTCGGTTGCGACCTCGGCCTCTAGGACTGCGGGAGCTGTGGTGACGGGCGCTTTATAGCTCGACTTCTCTTCTTCTTTAAGCTGTTGTTTCATCGTTTAGCCCCATGGGAATTCTTTCAAGCTATCGTCGCCCGCACCGTGCTCGTCAAGACCTTTGCCCCCCACCGACCAGAGCTTTCCGGTTGTCGGGTCGTAGTGTAAGCTCTCAGCTCCCGTGGAGGAATAGAGACGGGAAACTTGCCCTGATGCTCTGCTTTGTAGCCTTGCAGCGCCAGCTCCAGCAGTAACTTTCGTGCCTTAGCGGTTCGATAAAAGTACTCCCCTGTTTTAGACGCATACTAGCATCTTCGGCAGGAGGCCATTAGGAGTGTAGGTTTGGTACAATACGTCCTGAGAGCCTGCGCGATGTGGGCAAGGAAACTTTTAGGAGCAAATTGTGGCAGTTCATAATGTGACGCTGATTCGTGGCGACGGAACCGGGCCGGAGCTAGTTGAGGCAACCCGTCGGGTTTTAGAGGCAGCTGTGGCGACCAGTGGGTCGTCGTTTAACTGGGATGTGGTTGAGGCAGGGGTAGACATCATGGAGACGGCGGGGACGCCGCTTCCGGACAACGTGCTGGAGTCGTGCCGCAAGAACAAAGTGGCGCTCAAAGGCCCGATCACCACGCCGATTGGTACCGGCTTCCGGTCTGTCAACGTGGCCCTGCGCAAAGAGCTCGACCTCTACGCCTGTATCCGCCCGTGCAAGACCTACGAGGGTGTGCGCTCCCGCTACGACAATATTGACATCGTGATCGTGCGTGAGAACACCGAGGATCTCTACGCCGGCGTTGAGTACGACCTGGGCAGCGACGAGGCCAATCTGATCATCAAGATGGCGGGTGGCAAGATCCGCTCTGACTCCGCGATCTCGATCAAGCCCTTCTCCGTGACCGGCGTGCGCCAGATCATCAAGGTGGCCTTTGACTACGCCATTGAGAACAACCGGAAGAAAGTGACGGCGGTCTGTAAGGCCAATATCATGAAGTACACCGACGGCATGTTCTACAAGATCGCCCGTGAAGTGGCCGCAGCCTACGGTGCGACGTTTGCGCCCGGCACCCCCGCCGCCGCACAAGCCGATCCCACGCTCGCCGACTGTGCAGGCAAGGGCGCAGGGATTGTCTATGATGAGTGGCTGGTCGATGCGATGTGCATGCAGCTCGTGCAGAAGCCTGAGAACTACGATGTACTCGTGATGCCCAACCTCTACGGCGATATCCTCTCCGACCTAGGCGCAGGCCTTGTTGGTGGACTCGGCGTCGCGCCTGGTGCCAATATCGGTGCGGACTGTGCGCTCTTTGAGGCGACCCACGGCTCCGCGCCCAAGTACAAGGGCCAGAACAAGGTCAACCCGACCGCGCTGATCCTCTCGGGCTACCTGATGCTCAAGTACCTGAAGGAAGACGCCGCCGCCGAGCGCCTGGAGAACGCGATCAAGAAGGTCATCGCCGAGGGCGTGAGTGTCACCTACGACATGAAACCCGACCGCAACGACCCCACCGCCGTCGGTACCGCCGAGATGGCCGACGCCATTATCGCGGCTCTGTAATTCCGGGCGTTACGTTTTCGGGCGTTACGTTTCCGGGCGGATAAATCGGCCCGCTGTTGCGGCAAGACCCCTCAAGGGGCCTCGTTGTGATGGCGGGCTTTTTCACCGATAGTTGCACCATGAAGCCTACGGACAAGCCACCCCATAAGCTCCAAGTGACTTTACTCTTCAGAGTTTTCGGGCTGCGCTCAGCTCATGGGTCGCAAGTGCGGCAACCTGGCTCACATCGCTGACGGGGGCACCGGCGCGGACGCGGATCGGCTTGCCATCGCTGGTGATTCCTAAGGCAAAGAGATAGAGAAAACGATCACTGGAGAGAGCGCAGGCGGTAACAAGGGCTCCCGGATTGAGCCGTGCAAACTCCCGCTCACAGATCAGCTCACGACGCGTCGGGAAGTGATCACAGGCGGCGTTGACATCCGCGCATCTCTCCAGATCGTCCTTGTGGCAGAGCACCACGGTTCCTCCCTGCCCTATCGCGGGCATAAAAAGCTCGGGAGCAAAGATCTCGGTCGCGGCCTCGGAAAGCCCTAGGCGGGAGAGATCGGCGTAGCCCACGATCACGGCAGCAACCTCGCCCCGATCCAGCGTAGAGAGCTGCTCTTCAAAGGTGCCGGAAAGCACGACGAGCTCCAGATCGGGCCGGAGGGTGGCAAGCTGTGCCTGACGAAGGGGCGTGCTTGCGCCCACCCGTGCTCCGATTGGCAGCTGCTCCAGCGTGCCGATTCCCGGGGCAACCAAGGCATCACGAATATCGCCACGCTCACAGAAGGCGGCGGGCTCTAGGTCGGTGGGAAAGTCCTCGGCAGAGAGCGCGGCAGCGTCTGCCTCACCCGCACGCACGGCGGCGGCGGGATCGGGGCAGGCAAGCACCGTTGCCCCCCCCAGAAGCTCACCCACCCACGCGCCACGCCACGCCCCCAGATCATCGTTGTGTACGGCTATTGTCATTTGGACTTAGGCCGTGACCGCCAGCGCTCGTAGAGGCCGGACTGCTTGCTGGAAAGATTGACGGGCTTGCCTTCCACAAATGCCTGCCGAACCTGGGTCATGACCTCGAAAATATCGCCGTTGGTCACCACCAAGTTCGCGTCTTTTCCCGGCTCGATACTTCCTAGGCGACTACCCGCGCCGAGAATCTCCGCCGCGCCAAGCGTGATGGACTTCAGCGCCTCTTCCCGGCTGAGGCCAAAGGCCGCCGCCATTGCCGCGTGCTGTGCAAGATTGCGAACTTTCTGGGACTCTCCGCCACCTGTGATGGCAAACTTCACCCCTGCTTTTGCCAGACGGGCGGGAAGCGTAAAGGAGTCATCATAAGGGGCATCTAGCTTGCGCGGCAGGGCCAGTGTCGGGCCGAGGAGCACGGGGACATTTTCTTTGACGAGAAGCTCCGTGCACTCATCGGCTTGGTTTCCTCCCACAATCACCAGCGGGAAGCCTTCTTTCTTCGCCCAGCGCACCGCCGACTCGATCTCTTTCTTGCTGTTGGCGTTCACAAAGACAGGCACCTTGCCTTCGAGCACCGGGAACATGGCCTCGAACTTTAGGTCTCGCGGGGTCTTGGGGTTGGTGTTTCGTGCCTGTTGGTAGCGCCGCGCCTGCTCCAAGAAGTCGGCGACAGGCTGCAACGGGTCACTGGCAATAGGAGTCGCACCCAGAGCCCCCTGACCACGTCGGCCCACAAACGGCGGCTGGGCGGCACCCGCTCGGTTGAGGTCGTCATCCTCATCATCGTTGTGGCTATCATCGTGATGGTGTGAGCCAAAGCGCCGTCCGCCGCCGCCACCTGGCAGCGTGGTCAGAAGCCCGACGAGTGGGTCGAGCGACATCTCCTCCCATGTCCAGCCATCTAGGTTGATGAGCGCTCCCATCCCCGAGAATGTCCCGCCAGATGGTGCCACCAGCGCACTCAGAATCCCCTCAGCCCTTGTGACTTTGATCGCCTCAGAGTCTGGGTTAATGACGTGGGCTGCAAACAGCTCGGGCGTGTAGGTGCCTTGCTCGCTCAGATCCTGAGTCTCGCGACGGGAGTCGATCTCGTTGGCCCCAAGCGTGGTATTGGCATC
>NZ_CBAYMC010000268.1:0-5389 GCF_964826245.1 Armatimonas sp.
AAATTTGCACGAAAAATGGAAAGAGAGCCATACGCTCACCCAAACGCGTCGGCACTCTTCCACTCTGAAACTCTAACCAATACCTCCCAACCACAAGCCGCTGTCGGACCATCACTAGGGTTTCTTGGCGGGAATAAACTTCATTGCCCCGGAGTTCATGCAGTAGCGCAGACCAGTGGGAGTCTTGGGAATGCCATAGTTGCCATTTGCATCATCGAAGAGATGGCCTAAGTGGCCCAGGCAGCGGCTACAGAGCACTTCCACACGCGCGCCGTCTGGGTCGCGTTTTTCCAGCACTGCGCCTTTTTTGAAAGGCTGGTAAAAGCTAGGCCAGCCCGTGCCCGAGTCAAACTTGGCCTCGCTCTTGAAGAGCTCCAGCGCGCAGCCCGCGCACTGGTAGGTTCCTACCTTATGGTTGTCATGGTACTCGTTGCGAAAAGCGTACTCCGTGGCTGCTTGGCGCAGAATGCTGTACTGCGTGGGCGTGAGCCGCTTGCGCCACTCCGAGTTCGAGAGTTTTTTCCAGTCTATTTCTTTGGCGGGTTGCGTCGGCGCAGCAGGTTTCTCCTGTTGTGCTAAGGCCGCGCTGCCAAGTGCCAGAGCGGCACCAAAGATCACCATTGCGTTTCGTGTCATTTTCATCTTCCTCTTCCTCGTTTACAATCCTGCATAGAAATCATACCCTTGTTCGGCCCAGTAGTCTTTAGGACGCTCGGTCGCGTAGGTAATGTTCGTGATGAGCTTGATATTTTTTATCCCATACTTGGTGGGAATTGCAAGCCGAAGCGGTGCCCCGTGCTCAGCGTTGAGCGGCTCCCCGTTCATGCCCCAGGCGAGCAAGGTCTGTGGGTGCAGTGCGCTCTCGACATCTAGACCCACGTAGTACCAAGCGTCTTCAAATCCCTCGGGCTCCGAGCGAAGCGAGACATACTTCGTGCCCGGCAGCGGCGGGTACTTCCGGGCAAAGTCCACAAACCGACAGCCCGTCCAGGTGACAATCGCGCTCCAGCCCTCCACACACTTTAGCTCCGTGGTCAGGGTGACCTCGGGGAGAGCCTTGAGATCTGCAAGCGTGAACTTCTGGATCGCCTCAGGATCAGGGTTTTGTGCATCGCCTAGGGTCAGCTGCCAGGTTGCCAGATCGGGCTCAGGTGTGATGCTGTGGTAGTTGTTGCGGGGCTCGACAGCGCGGGCTGCCGGAAACGTCGGGGCGTTACGTCCCGAGACAAAGAGCTTCGCGAGCTCCTCGTTGGTCTCGTGTGCCTTCCGAAAGACTTTCTTAATTCCGGTGCCATCGTCGCTTGCCTTCTGGTTGAAGAGCGAGAGCAGGCTCAGGCTCCCTGCCACACCCGCCCCAGCCCAGAGAAACGAGCGTCGTGAGAGTCGCCGCATCTCCAAACCCGTCAGCTCTTTTACTTCGTCGTCCATTTTATTCGTCCATATCCTCTGCATCGTCTACCAGCGACACTTCGATCTCACTCTCTGGAGTTTCTGTCTCAGGAGTCTCTGGAAGGGGTTCTAGTTGCGCAATAGCCAGCTCGATCTTGGGTCCAATCAGTCCAGCGATAGGCTCCTCTTTGGGTGGGAGCAGCACCCAGCCCGTGATCATGGCGCGAAAGTTATTCCAGCCTGCTCGTGCTACCTGACTTACATGAACGAAGAAAAACGCCACAAAGAGACAGGTCACGATAAAGTGGATCAGCCGTGCGCCCTGGTAGCCCCCAAAAGGAACCGCCAGCCAGCCCAGCTGCGCCGGTTTCGAGATCGCCACCCCAGTGATGAGCATGAGCACTCCCAGCACGACCACCCCTGAGTAGGCCAGCCGCTGGGCATGGTTGTACTTCTCGCCCTCGGGTGCGGCCTCGATCTTCTTCCAGAACGCCAGGTCTTTAAGCGCAACCTTCATCGCCTCGATCAGTGAGTTCTTTTTCGGGGCCAGGTGCCGCCACTGCCCACTGGAGATCAGAAAGGCCACATAGATAGCGCCGTTTATCGCAAAGAACCAGGCAAAGAGAAAGTGCCATGCCATTCCCTGGGCGAGCCGAAAGCCCATGATGATCTCTAAGCGCTTATCCTCAGCGGGGTAGGTCTCGGGCAGCGTGTCGCCGGAGTAGAGCACGCGGACATCGGGGCGCAGGATGATCCGATCGGGTACTTTAAGCCACTTGGGCGGATTTTTGTCTTCCGTGCCTCCATGGAGAACCCGATAGCCGCCCTGGTAGAGCTGCGTGGCATAGGTATCGTTAGCCCAGAGGATCAGCGTCCCCGACCAGATCATCAGTGCCAAGAGGGGAAAGTTGATCCAGTGAAACCAGCGGATCGCCAGAGGGTGTTTTTTTACGATACGTGCCATGCTTTAGTCCGCTCTACTTTTCGCTACGGAGCAGCTCTATTCCTTGCTCAACACGCTTGAACTCGCCACTACCCTTGTAGTCTAGCTCCCCATCCCAGCGGCCCCGAACCTGTCCTTTTTTATCTATTAAGTACGTCGCAGGCCACCACTGGTTCCGCCATTTTTTCCAGTTTGCCTTATCGTTGTCAATCAACACCGGAAAGAGCAGCTTTTCTTTCTCGATAAACTTCTTGACATCATCGACCACGCGCTCACTTTCCAGCTCGGGCGTGTGAATCGTCACAAAAACGACCTCCTTGCCTGCGTATTTTTTCGCCCAATTGTTCCAGAAGGGTAACGTCCGCTTGCAGTTGATGCAGCCAAAAGTCCAGTAGCAAGCCACGATCACTTTTCCTTTGAGGTCCGCAAGCTTTACGGGCTTGCCATTGATCCAGTCTTTAGGCGCACCGATCAGCTCAGGCACTTGCTCAAAGACTGGCTTTTCGGGAGGTGTTTTTTCTTGTGCTCGTGCCGCTCCGAAAAGGAGCGTACCGATCCCAGAGAGTAGTACATTTTTCCGTGTCATGCTGCTACGACAAACAAGCTCTGGTAAAAGTTCAATCGAGGCGATAGAATCATCTCACGGCAGCGGGTCGGCTTCGAACCTGGTCAGGGCGGAAGCAGCAGCCATAAGGAGTACGGCCCGCGTGTCGCAACAGCCCCTCCAAGTTATCGCAACAGTCCCTCCAAGTTATCTCTGGCGACCGGGTATAATTGAGCCTGAAAAGTCTATGCCGGAGCGAACGCACTACGAAACTCTGGGTCTCCCGGAAACCGCCTCTCTCGAAGAGATCAAAAAACAATACCGCAGCCTTGCGCGCAAGTACCACCCCGATGTCAATGCGAGCAAGCAGGCAGCGCAGCAGTTCTCCGACATTGCAGAGGCCTACCGCGTTCTCAACGACACCGAGGCGCGGCGTGCCTACGATGCGGAGCGTGCACTCCGTCAGCGCCAAGCCAATGCCAAGCCCACGGGACCACTGAATCACTCTGCAGGCCCTCGTCCCGCGCCAAAACCCACTCCCCAGCCTGTCACCACAGCAACCCAGGAGTCCGAGCGGCTCTTGCGGCAGGCGCAGACAGCCTTCACGCGAGGGCGCGTCGCCGAAGCCAGAAGCCTCGCCGAGCAGTCCTTGCGCTACAACCGGAAGAACGCAGCCGCGTGGGAAGTCCTGGGCGATGTCTGCCGCAACCAGGGCCGCACCGACGATGCCCTGCGCCACTATACGATGGCCAGCCAGCACGATCCCCGTAGTGCGACCGTGCAACAAAAGATCGAGCGGATCGCCCGTCAGCCCTCGGGTGGCTACAGTGGCTCGACCGGCTACACACCTGCGACGCCCACGGCACGTAGCCAAGCTTCCCGCGCCACCGGTCGCCCTAGCACACGCACCGCTCCTATTGTCACCAACCTCACCGAGGAAAAACGTCCTCTGGCCCGCATTCTCGCTGGCTTTTTTGGGTTCTTTGGGACATTTCTGCTGCTGCTTTTTACAGGGTCGTACCTGGATAAGTCTCCTCAGTCTACGCAGATTCTTCCCTTTGTCTCGTCGTGGAGCTGGCCCTTTGTTTTTTCGCTCCTTGCCGCCGGGGCGCTTCTGGGCTCCGCAATGACCATCACGGGTATGATCCGGCGGATTGAGGACGACCTGATTCTCACGAGTAACAGTGGCGGTGCAAAGTCCCCGCCTATAGGAATCGTGATAGTCCTCGTCGGGCTCGTCTTTTTCTGGATTGCCGCTGCCCTGCATCTTGCCATCGCGCTGATCCAAGAGTCTCTCACTCCCTCACTGCTCAAGCTCTACGGGGCGATTGCCTTTATGACCGCGCTCTTTGCGATCTGCTGGAGCATGCCCAGCACGGGAGGTGCTGGCCAGACTCTCCTGCTGGGTGGCAATGTCATCTTCGCAGGTTTTATTATCGGCTGGCTCCTGGGCGACTTCTTCCGTCCGGACTAAACACGACACTTTCAGGTATAACCTGGTTCTATGCAATGCTGGGAATATGGTCGCTTTGTCGCGGGTGCCACGACGCGCCGCTGGTCAGATGGGGCGCACGTAAAAATCGTCAAACAACTCGAAAAAATGCGGAGCGTCGCAGGCTACACCGATAGCCTCTACGACGTCCAAGTGGGCGGGGAGACGAAGACGCTCTGGGGCGGTGAGCTTGCCAACGCCATCTATCCCCTCTCCGATGGACGTGTCTTTTTGGCGCGTGTGGTGGGCACGGGCACGGGTAAGCTCCGGCGAGTAGAAGCGCGTCTACACACAGGCAGCAACACGCTACGCTTCCCGACCATCGAGGTTCAGGAGACAGCTCGCTTTGGTTACTCCCTCGGTGTTCTTGCCAGCGGCGGGCAAGGTTTGGCGGGAGTCGAGCGCCTTTTCCGGTTGAAGTTTACCTACGAAGCCTGCGACTACCCCAATGGCGAGGTACTCTTGCTCCAGCGCGGCAGTCAGCTCATTCTGGGGCCACGAGCACTCTCCAGCAGCAACGAAGTTGGTAGCCAGACCTATAAACTCCTCTTCCCACGTGATCCCGGGGGCCGTCCCGATCAGATCCGCGAGCTGGCAACCGTCACAGAGCGCAACGAAAACGGAAAGATTCTACGGCAGAAAACGACCATCACCACGTACCGCTGGACCGGAAGCCGTGTGATAAAATAACGCCAAAGCATCCGTAGCTCAGGGGATAGAGCATCCGCCTTCCGTGGTCACAGGCAGTTACATGAGTTCGATTCTCATGACCACGAATAAGCGGAGGGTCGCAGGTTCGAAACCTGCCGGGTGTACTCAAAAAACAAAAAAGCCGGGATTTCCCGGCTTTTTTTGCGTCTTAGCGACTTGCTACGCGGCGTTGATAATCGCGGCGAAGTCGGCGGATTTGAGAGCTGCGCCCCCGATCAGGCCACCGTCAATGTGCGGCTGGCTTAGCAGCTCCGCGGCATTGTCGGGCTTCATTGAGCCACCGTACTGAACACGAACCGCCTCCGCGACT
>NZ_CBAYMC010000269.1:0-5388 GCF_964826245.1 Armatimonas sp.
CCCAATTCGTATCATGTCGATAGATTCGGGCTTGAGAGCTCACATCCCTCCTGATCCCGCCCCTAGGGAACCCACCGCGATTTGGGTTCGCCCTGCCATTACAGCTCGATAGCCATGAATCGGGCCTCCGAGCGGCTGGAGTCCACTACGCATCTCGACTCTCCTCCTACATTTCGATTCTAGGTTAGAAACAATGCAGAGAGCGAAATTTATTATTTTATGGCATCAGGTTCATAGCCAAGTGTGGGAGAGAGCCAGCGCTCGGCCTCTTCGAGGGTCCAGCCCTTGCGCTTGGCATAGTCGGCCACTTGATCACGATCAATCTTGCCTACGGCGAAGTAATCACTCTCGGGGTTGGCAAAGTACCAGCCCGAGACACTGCTCGCCGGGTACATCGCCATGCTCTCGGTGAGGCTCATGCCAATGCGATCCGGCAGGAGCATCGAGAAGAGCGTGACTTTCTCCGTGTGATCCGGGCAAGCGGGGTAGCCGGGCGCGGGACGAATCCCCTGGTACTCCTCTTTGATGAGCTGCTCACTGGTGAGGCTATCGCCAAAGCCCCACTCGGCACGAGCACGAGAGTGTAGCCACTCGGCAGAGGCCTCAGCGAATCTATCTGCGAGGGCTTCAAGCATAATGGCGCTGTAGTCGTCACCTTCGGCTTTGAACTTCTCCACACGCTCCGCCATCCCGATGCCTGCCGTGACCGCAAACGCGCCGATATGGTCACCCTCGGGTGCCAGAAAGTCGGTCAGACAGCGATTGGGCTCACCCACGCGTTTCTCGCTCTGCTGACGGAGGCTATGCAAAACCGTGCCATCGGCCAAAACAATATCATCACCATCTGGCACGGCAGGGAAGAAACCGTAGACGGCGCGAGCGGTGATCCACTTCTCGGAGACAACCTGATGGAGCATTACCTGGGCATCGTTGAAGAGCTTAAGAGCCTCGCTTCCCACGATCTCATCATCAAAGATCGCGGGAAACTTGCCGTGCAGCTCCCAGGAGATAAAGAACGGGGTCCAGTCAATGTACGTTGTCAGCTCGTCGAGTGGGATCTCATCCAGGACGCGCACGCCAGTGAAGCTCGGGGTGGATGGCGTGTAGGGCTTGGTCGCCGTCCACTTATTCTCTCGCGCTTTTTCCAGCGGCAGAAAGACCGTCTTCTGCTGGCGCTGGGCAAACTGGGCACGCGCCGCTTCCTGCATCGCGGTGTTCTCGGCCAGATAGGCCTCGCTCTCGGCCCCAATAAGATTTTGGAGCACCCCGACGGCTCGGCTGGCATCGAGCACATGAACGGTCTTAGCGTAGTACGGCGCGATTTTTACCGCCGTGTGCAGACGACTCGTCGTCGCGCCCCCGATGAGCAATGGAATGTCAAAGCCCTGACGCGTCATCTCTTTGGCGACATGAATCATCTCGTCCAGAGACGGCGTAATGAGGCCAGAGAGCCCGATCACATCCGCCCCAATCTCACGTGCTTTATCGAGGATCTTGTCGCAGGACACCATCACGCCCATGTCAATCACTTCGTAGTTGTTGCACGAGACGACAACCCCGACGATGTTCTTACCAATGTCGTGGACATCGCCCTTGACCGTCGCGATCAGCATCTTGCCCTGAGTACCCGTCGCATTCTGGGCTTTCTCGGCCTCTAAGTAAGGCGTTAAGACAGCCACGGAGCGCTTCATCACACGTGCGGACTTCACCACCTGCGGCAGGAACATCTTGCCCGCACCAAAGAGATCGCCCACGACATTCATGCCGTCCATGAGCGGCCCCTCAATGACTAAGAGCGGCCGCTTTATCTTCTCTAGCGCCTCCAGCGTGTCGGCCTCGATATAGTCCGTCAGGCCCTTGAGCAGCGCGTGCTGGAGCCGCTCTTCTACCGTGCCACTTCGCCAGGCATCGTCGGCCCCGGCGGCTTTCTTGCCCTTGCCTTTGACCGTCTCTGCGAGCGTGAGCAGGCGCTCGGTGGCATCGGGGCGGCGGTTGAAGATGACGTCCTCGACATGCTCCAGCAAGTCCTTGGGAATGTCTTCATAAACGGGAAGCTGACCCGCATTGACGATGCCCATGTCCATCCCTGCCTGAATGGCGTGGTAGAGAAACGCCGCGTGCATGGCTTCGCGCACCACGTTGTTACCCCGGAAGGAGAACGAGAGGTTGCTCACGCCGCCGCTCACTTTTGCGCCCGGAAGATTCGCCTTGATCCACTTAACGGTCGCGATAAAGTCCACGCCATAGTTGGCGTGCTCCTCCATCCCGGTTCCCACTACTAAGATATTTGGGTCGAAGATAATGTCCTCAGGCGGAAATCCAACGTTGTCGACTAACAATTTGTAGGCCAGCTCACAGACCTCGATGCGACGCTGGTAGGTATCGGCCTGGCCTAGCTCATCAAAGGCCATCACAACCACAGCAGCTCCGAAGCTACGCACCTGGCGGGCACGCTTCAGAAACTCCGCCTCGCCTTCTTTCAGGCTGATCGAGTTCGCAATGCTCTTGCCGACGCTGCACTTCAGGCCCGCCTCGACCACTTCCCAGCGCGACGAGTCGATCATCAGCGGGACTTTATTGATGCCCGGCTCCGCTTGAATGAGCTTTAAAAAGTGCGTCATGCAGGCTTCACGATCCAGCATTCCTTGGTCGTCGAAGCAGATATCGAGGACTTGCGCTCCGTTGTCCACTTGCTCTAAGGCCACGCTCAGCGCGTCCTCGAACTTTTCTTCCTGGATCAGCTTGAGGAACTTCGACGAGCCCGCGACATTGCAGCGCTCCCCGACATTGACAAAGTTAGTCTCTGGGCGCACCACAAACGGCATGGTTCCCGAAAGGCGCAGGTAAGTCTCGACGCTGGGAATCTCGCGTGGCGCAATTCCCTTGACGGCCTCGCCGATTGCCTTGATGTGCGCGGGAGAGTTACCACAGCAGCCCCCGACGATATTGATCAGCCCCGACTCAGCCCACTCGCGGAGCATCGGCCCCATGGTCTCAGGCGTCTCCGGAAAGCCCGTCTCCGAGAGGGCGTCGGGGAGGCCCGCGTTGGGGTAGGCGATGATGGGAATATCGGCGATCTCGGCGAGGCGTGCGAGAATCGGGCGCATCTCTTTTGGCCCCAGCGAGCAGTTGAGCCCGACGGCGGTGAGTGGAAAGTGGCGTATGGAGTACCAGAGCGCCTCGATGTCCTGGCCTGAGAGATTTCCCCCGGCGAGGTCCACAAAGCACGATGCCATCACGGGAATATCGCGATCTAGCTCGGTGAGTAGCGCGCCAATGGCAAAGAGCGCCGCTTTGAGGTTCAGCGTATCAAACGTCGTCTCGCAGAGCAGCACGTCCACGCCGCCCTCGACCAGTGCCCGCGCCTGCCGCCCGTAGGTCTCGACTAGCTCGTCCCAGGTGACGTTGCGATAGGCGGGTCGGTCCGCGTCCACCACCACCGACGCGCTACGGTTCAGTGGCCCAATGCTTCCCGCGACCCAGCGTGGCTTGCCGTCCTTGGCAATCGCGGCATCCACCACTTGCCGACAGATCCGCGCACCTTCGAGGCTCATCTCATCCGCCCAGTCCTGAAGGCCATAGTCCTCCTGGGAGATCGTGGTCGCCGTGAACGTATTGGTCTCGATCAGCTCTGCACCCGCGTCTACATAGGCCTGATGCGTCTCCGCGACAATCTGTGGTTGGGTGATATTTAAGAGATCGGGGTTGTTTTTAACATCCTTAGGGTGATCTTTGAAGCGCTCCCCCCGAAAATCGGCTTCCTCTAAGCCTTTTTTCTGGAGGAGAACCCCGTAGGAACCGTCAATGAGAAGAATACGCTGGGCAAGATGCGCCCTAAAATCGGCAGACATGCCGCTATTCTATCACCGGCGAGCAGTGGTTACCCCACCAGCATTCTTGAGCCACTCGGCCATCTTCACCGGATCTTTGGCGAGATTATAGTCCGCTTTTGCGATGAGATTCCCATCGGCATCAATCACGGCATAGAGAGGATTGACCAAGTTGTCAAAGAGCTTCAGCGCGAGATCCGCGTTGGCCTTACCCTCCGCCTGCGAAGCATACTTGCCCCCGTCGGTGTAGAGTCGCACCCGAACCAGCTTCTCTAGCTCCGTCTTCACCGCCACTTCGGGGAAGACGCGCGTCTCGACATCACGGCAGTTGGTACACGTGTGGCCCGTGAAGTCGATCACCAGGCGCTTGCCACTCTCACGAGCAATGGTCTTGGCTTTCTCCAGATCCCGCTCCCAATCCAGCTCGTTAACGCCCTTGTGGCTCCCAAACCCTGTGTGATCGGCAGGAGGGAGGAAGCCCGAGGTCAGAGGGTGCAGAGGACGACCCGATGTCCCGTAGAGGCTGTAGAGCGCTGCCGCGATAAAGAGCCCCGACCAGATGCGACGCGGCACTGTGGGCTTGTCCTGTGGCGTGTTGAAGCCCACGTAGAGCTTTCCGATCAGCCAGAGGCCACACCCAAAGAATCCCACCGTGTAGAGTGCCAGGCAGAAAGGCACCGTAAAGAGATTCCAGTCCCAGACAAGATCGGCGTTGGAGAAGAACTTGACAGCAGCCGCTAATTCTAAGAAGCCCATCACGCCTTTAATCGTCGTGAGCCAGTCGCCCGACTTGGGGAGTTTTTTCAGCAAGCTCGGAAAGAGCGCAAGCAGAAAGAACGGCAACGCAAGCGCCGTGGCAAAGACTCCCATCCCTAGAACCGCACGCCACGCATCTCCCCCCTTTGCGGCGAGCACCATCACGGTTCCTACAAACGGCGCAGCACAGGTGAAGCTGGCGATCACAAAGGTCAGCCCCAGCAAAAACACGCCCAGATAGCCGCCCGTCTTGCGGCCCGCTCCGGTGAGCTGCTGGACTTTACTAGGAAGCTTTAGCTCCACGACTTCGAGCAGTGCCAACCCAAACCCGATAAAGATCAGTCCAAAACCGACATTCACCATCGGATTGGCCGCAAAGCTTGTCGCTCCCGCCGCACCGACCGTAACGGCAGTAATAAAGCCAAAGATCACAAAACTGACGATAATCCCGATGCAGTAGAGACTCGCAAGCTGTAAGATCGTCCGATTCACCGCGGCGGGGCTCTCGCTGCCTTTAGCCGTCGCCACTTTGGTAAAGTAGGCAAACGTCACGGGGATCATCGGAAAGACACAGGGGGTAATGAGCGCCAGTAGCCCCGCTCCAAACGCCGTCAAGATAAACGCCAGCAAACCCGTCGGAGCGCTTTCGCCCCCCGTCGCGGAGCCGGAGGGGGTGGCGAGCCCCAGCGAGCCGGGGGAGGCAAACTCAGCGCGTACGGCTCCGGCTTCAACGGTTAGTGGCTCCAGTTTGATTTCTTCCGTGGTCGGGGGCAGGCACCCGGAATCATCGCATGCCTGGTAG
>NZ_CBAYMC010000270.1:0-5343 GCF_964826245.1 Armatimonas sp.
CAGATCGCCTCGCGCTGGCATGGTTTTTACTTGAAACACAAGACGCAACCCTGGTGGATTGCCCACCCCGATGAACATGTGACGCTCGTGACGGGAGTCGGTGGTGCGGGGATGACCCTGAGCTTCGGGCTGGCAGAAGACGTCGTGGAGGAACTCGGATGAGCAAACAGAAACCTGAGCTGGTAATCTTTGAGATGGCTGGAACGACGGTCCACGACGCGGGCAACCCCGTGCACCGCTGCCTGCGGGACGCGCTTGCCAGCGCGGGGGTGGCGGTCACGCATGAGCAGGTCAACGCCGTCATGGGCTATCCCAAGCCCGATGCCATCCGCCAGCTTCTGATCAGTGGCAGCGAGAGCCGCGTCCAAGAGATCCATGCCTACTTCGTGGAGCGCATGATCGCCCACTATAAAACCAACCCCAGTGTCCGCGAGATCGAGGGCGCGTCGCTGGTCTTTGTGACGCTACGCAGTGAAGGTATCAAAGTCGCGCTGGACACCGGCTTCTCACGCGACATCGCCGATGTGATTATCGAGCGCCTCGGCTGGCGCTTGCTGCTGGATGGCTCGGTCACCAGCGACGAAGTGCCCCGTGGACGCCCCCACCCGGACATGGTACTGGCCCTGATGGCACGCTTTGGGATTGCGTCGGCGGCAAGTGTCGCAAAAGTCGGCGACACGCCCTCCGATCTTTTCGAGGGCACGGCGGCAAACTGCGGCTGGGTAATCGGGGTCTGTGAGGGCTCCCACACGGAGGCAGAGCTTGCCCCACACCCGCACACCCACCTGCTCAGCAATATCACCAAGCTCCCTGCACTTTGGGGAATTTAATCTTGTCTTGATACAGTCTGCATAAGAAGAGACTATCCTAGGAGCTGTACAAGACATTACGAGTTGCGACTGGCGGCCCGGGTAGCCATGATTCCTACCCCTGGCTGGACTAGTCGCGTTTGTGATGAGGCGTATGATGAGACATTACTACCCTCACGAAAGTGAGGAGCTGCGGGCAAAGCTTAGCCCGCAGCTTTTCTTTTTTCACAGCACAGCCTAAGCTACGAGAGCGAAGTGGAGCTTAGTCACAGGCCCAGCCGCTATTGCCGAAGCTCTGAGTCGCGCTGGGTGAGCAGAAGAGCCTGTCGAACTGCCCCGCGCTCACCACAAACTTCACGTGGCCATCGGCAAAGACAAAGCTCCCTCCACGCGGGTGCCACTGCTTGTAGTAGTCCGGGAAGTAGCCGTACTTTGCGCCACTCGGATCTCGGTCGCCACCAAACCAAGGGAGCATCTCCTCCCGCATAATATAGGTCTCAGCAGGAGCCTGGAAAGCCGCATCGGAGATCGGCCCCGATGGCAGACAGTAGTCATTGCTCGGCTCACAAAGAACATTGTTCTGCTTCGAGACCCCCGAGATCACCGAGAGTGCCCCACGGGTGAAGCGATACGAGCTGCCATAGCAATCTCTATACGAGCGGCTCTTTCCCGGCAGGTCCGAGCAGCCGCCGTAGTCAACGCCACTGGGTACGCTCTGTGGCACGGGGCCACCGGAGTCATCAGGACAGCGGAAGATGTCGCGGCTCTTGGTATAGGGCTGCAAGAGCACCTCGACCCCAAGATGCCCGGCAACATCCGCGGCGGGCTGGGTGTTGTAGGCATAGAAAATCGGGAGTGTCTCCTCGTAGTCCTGGCGGTACATCTGGAGGGCAAGGCCAATATGCCGCATGTTCGAGAGGCAAGTCGTCTGCCGGGCGCTCTCACGGGCTTGGGCAAAAACGGGAAAGAGAATCGCTGCCAGAATCGCAATAATCGCGATGACAACGAGGAGTTCGATGAGCGTAAACGCATGTTTCATAGTTTTCTCCTCAGCATCGAGAAGAAAGAGACGTGCCCGTAGCAAAGAAAACAAGCAAGCACGCTTCCGCTTCCCTACGCCGGTACGAACCGGATCAGGTTCTGGGGTCGGCAAAATTGCCCTCTCAGCCCAACATCGCTCTTATACGACTCAGGCTCCCCCAGCGGTTTCAGCACGCAGTATATCCCATCCTGTCATAGGAGCAAAATCAATCATGAAAAATCACCTTAATTGTAAACTTAATGTTAAATCTTTTGGAAAATCCTTGCTTTTTTTCCAAGAGACCGAGATACTGAATCCAACGCAATCTCATCCTAATTGGAGGAACTCACTCTTGTCATCAAAAGACACTCTCTCGGAAACGGGTGCCATCTTAACCCGCGCAGGCGGAACTCTGTCCGTGCTCAGCGGTGTTGCACCCGAGCTACTAGATGCCGCACAAGTCGAGCTCGATGCCTACCGCGACGCGATGGAGACCCTGGAGACCAAGACCAAGGCACTGGAGGAGCACCTCGCCGCTATTGCCACGCTCCTGCCCGAGGTTCGAAAAGAGACCCGCCAGCTTAAAGAGCGCAACAAAAAAGCCTACGAGGTTCTCCAGAAAGTGGTTCACGGCAAGCCAATTGTGACAAAGAAACCCGCCGTGGTAAAGTCCAAGCCCATCCCACCCGCTCCCACAGAGGCCAGCTTGGAGAGCGCAGTAGCAGCTCCCGTGAAGGCCACGACGACGCGACGGAAAACTGCCACCAAAACATCCTAGATCTGGGCTTCTAGCAGCGCTCGGTAGCTCTCCAACGAGGGAGTTACCAGCGCCGTCACTTTCCCTTCGTCATCATAGCGGCGGAGGCGCACGGCCCAGTCGGCATGAGGATCTCCCTCAAACTCCTGCGCCTCCCCCTCGCTCATCACCCCGCCCTGAAGTGCCAGGCTACGCTGCGATGCTTCCGAGAGAGAGTCGTGGTACCCAGGCTGACGGGCACAGAGATAGCGCTTGGCCGCGACATGAAGACGCACAGGCTCGACGATCTCGGGGGGAAAGTGCTTCGCAAGCCAGCGTGCGCCGTGCTCTTCGTGCTGGGCATCTATGCCTTTTTCGGCAATATCCTCTCCCAAGTCATGGAGCAAGTGCCCCATATCATGGAGCAGACACGCCACCACCAAGCCCTCGGGCTCCCCGGCTTGCGCCGCAAAGTAAGCACACTGCAGTGCATGCTCCCGCTCGGTAACCTCTTCACCGTAGTGCTGGTCTCCCCGCAGGGCAAAGCACTCCATAATCTTGGCAACGACGCTCTGGGGCGTCTGAGCTAGCTCGTTCATCCTCCCTAGCATACTACAGTTCCCTTCTTCTTTGCACTCTCTTAACGTGAAAATAACCTCCCGTTAATCAAGACCCGGGCCTAGACAGGGAGAATGATAGCGAAAGGAATTTTCTCTATGAAACAGAACCACAAATCAACTGGCTTTACGCTGATTGAACTTCTCGTCGTTATTGCAATCATCGCGATTCTGGCCGCCATTCTCTTCCCCGTCTTTGCACAGGCCCGTGCCAAAGCGCGGCAGGCATCTTGTCTCTCCAACCTCAAGCAGCTTGGCCTTGGGGCCATGATGTACGCCCAAGACTACGACGAGATCATGCCTGAGACTGGCTGGCAAGGCCCCTGCTCCCCTGCGGGTGAGCCCCCACAGACCGCCACCGACAACTTCTTCTCCGGTGTCTATGCCTTTCCGCTTGCCGTGATGCCCTACCAGAAAAACTACGGTATTTTAGTCTGCCCAAGTGATCCCGACAAGGGTGGCTGGGGCAAGCTAGGCTCCAACTGCTTTGAGCAGCAGCTTGTCCAGATGAATGTCCCTGGTGCCTACGCCGGGATGCGCAACGTGGCCAATGCCATGACCAAAGTGCTTCCTCTAAGCTATGCCGGCAACTATTTTCTGAGCGCTGCTTACGGAACTCCTACACTAGCGGGAACGAATGGTGGTAAGATGCGCCCGATAAGCAGCTATGCCGCCCCGGCGAACCTGGCCTATGTGACCGATGTGGGCTCCGCGCAGCTTGCAGCAGGCGGCACCTTTGCAGGCTGGTACATCGCGCCAGGCTACGGAATCAATACCAATGTCGCGACTCTGGGAACGGGACGCTGGGAAAAAGGTCAGCGCCACTCCGGGGGGCGCACCTGGGCCTTCTGTGACGGTCATGCCAAGTGGACAAAAGACCCAAACTGGCTAACCGCAACAGGCACGGTCAAGTCCCAGACTGTGATCACGGAGGAGTACCGCCGTATGGGCATCTACACCTACCCGGAGACCGAGACGAGCAACTAACCCCACCGCTCTGTCACACTGTCCCCGCAACTGTCGTTAACAACGTAGAATGGGACAGATGCGGCAGAAAACACTCACGGGGTTCTTCTGGCGGGCGCTTGGGCGACCGCTCGGGCTTTCGTCGCGCGCCCGTAGTGAAGAGGAGCTGCTTTGTCTGCTACGCGATCCGTCGCTGAGTGAGGCGGATCGCTGCCTTGTCGAGGAGCAGCTCTTTGTTCTCGTTCGTGAGCGGATCGGTACGGCGGTGGATGGGTTCTGCGGCGCTCTGGCAGGAATGGAGCGCGACGACATTATCACCGAGGTCTGGCTGAAGCTGCGCCGCTCCTCATCGCCGGATCTACGCACCAGCTGCCTTCGCCGCGTCGCACGGCAGATTGTTCAGAGCAAGCTGCGCCTGAAAAGCACCCAGAGCTACCGGCAGGAGCCTTTAACCGAGAGTGGAGATCGGATCACACGAGCCATTGAGGGCCTCATCGAGTCTGCTCCCTCACCCGTGGAGCAGCTCTGTAGCAACGAGCTAATGCAACGCGTTCGTCAGCAGCTCGGAAATGAAAACGCCGCGCCCCTGATCCTCAGCTCCGTCTACGGCTGGGAGCATCAGGAGATCGCAGCGTGGCTTGGGATTCACGAAGAAGCCTCCAAGAAACGCGCCCAGCGAGCCGTCGCCCGCCTCCGCACTCTGGCAGAGACGGACGAGACTTTTAAAGCGCTCCTTGAAGACGAGTCTGACTAGCCGACTTTCTTTTTTGTCGTAGGTGCCTTGGGCTTAGCGGCTGGCTTGGGGGTATTGTAACCCTTGCAGCACTCGCCTTTTTTCTGCATCTTGCTGTGGCAGAACTTATTGCACTTATGGTGCTTGTCCTCACCCATCACATGCTTACACTTCATGCCTTTGCAACACTTCGGCTCAGCCAGTTTCTTGGTCGTCCCTTGTGCAAACGCAAACGCAGTGCAGCTCAGCAGAGCGACGGCAACAATCATGAAATTTTTCATTTCAACCTCCCTCTGCCATTTTACATAATTTACTCACCTTACGCAGTCACAGTGTGATAGCTGGAGCTAGCCCCGATTGGCGTAGCTCCTGCCAACCCGAAAAAGCAGCACTGAGGGCTTCTCGATAGAGGCGAGCACGAAGGGCAAAATGATTGATGTGGCATCGAGACTTACAGACCT